>CAYMXC010000164.1:0-6786 GCA_964394135.1 uncultured Phycisphaerae bacterium | reverse complement strand
GGCTGGGGTATGATCGCTGACTGGCACGCTGAATCGGCCTTCGCTGGCCAGCAGACCCAAATCCCGCACGGGCGTATTTCCGAAATACTCCGGAAAATGCTGGAGGTATAATTTGAGCGTTCCGCCGGTCCAGTTGTCGATGAACGACAAATTCCAGACGTCTTTAGGCAGCAGGCGTCCATTTTTTTCCAAAATCTTCTCGAGCCGACTCGCGCTGTCGCGGTCCGGCTTCAGACGCTGCCCAAGTTCGGCGATAATCTTCCCTTCCAGACCGGCAGGCGGATTAAGCGTTCCATCGCGAATGTCTCGAATCAGCGGTTCCGCATACTGTTCGATCGTCTGGGCCAGTCGCAGGGTGGTTGATGGATTTGCCGTGTTCATGAAGGCGACATCTTCCTGCAATGCCAGCCGGGCCACTGTATACATTTTGCTTGTCGGTTCTTTGATCTGTGCTACGCAGAGGGGGGTTACGTAATATTTCTTCACGATCCATTTTTGTGATTCAGCCAGCAGGCCGGTGATAGCGCCCGCCCACAGACCGCAGGGGGTCTGAATCTCTCGCGAAGAACTGGTGATCTGCATGATTTTTCGGAAAAAAGCTCCGGGATGGTCCAGCAGCGCTTTGAGTCCGAAAATATTCCACCCCCGATGATAATCGGCTACAAAACGTCGAGTTACCGGAATGTATTTCGGTTCCGCCGTCGTTCCGCTGGTCAGGGCGAACATGACCATTTTTTCGGAGGAATTAAACAGAGCGTGAAAATCACCGTTCTTCAACCGCTCGATATAGGGTTTAAGTTGATCGTAATTCAGGATAGGGACGTGGCGGCTGAAATCCTCGTAATTGCCTACACCTTCGAGGTGGAAATCGCGGGCAAAATCGCTTCCGGCGACTATCTGCAACTGGCGGCGTAATACCGAACGCTGGACCTGCCGCAAATGGGAAGTGGCGGAGAAAAACCGATTCAGCTCGCGGCCGGCGCTCCATTGGGCAATCGTAGCGATGATTCGGTGAGATATCACGCGATTCGTGCCTGTTTTTTTTTAAGGGACGGTTGTGTGGTAGCGACTATGCCTGCCAGAAAACGGTCGAAAAATCCGACGGTCTTTTCCGCATATTCCTGGGGCGAAACGATAACTCCCTGATTGTGCTTGGCTCCCGGTACGATCCAAAGAGTCTTGGGCGGCTGAGCCAGATCGAACAACTGGTGTGCCAGTTCTTCCGGAATATAGCTGTCGCGCTGGCCATGAATCATGAAGATTGGTCGAGGCAGCATTCTCGGCAACGCCTTGCGGACCGAAGGGAAATAGCATTTGAATTTGCGATTGGCGAAAATAAATAGAAGCCACCGAAGGAATCGCCAGAAGGCCGGGGGATGATTCTCGTAAACGAAACGGACTTTGGCGAAAATAGACGCCCACTTCTTCATCAGATACTCCAGCGTGCGGTCCGTACTGAACATGCCGTCGGTACAGATGGCCTTGATGGCCGGATTCCGCATGGCGGCAAAAACACCCGCCGCCGCTCCGCGGGAGATTCCGAATATCCCCAGCTCTACGGGCAATCCCTGTTCTTCCAGATAGTCTTCCACATATGCGATCGCTCCCTGGACATCATTGACCTCACGATCCGAGGCCCACTGTCGAGGTTGGTAGCCCTCGTCGCATGATGATTCTCCATGCCCCCGAAAATCGAAACTGAAAATATCATAGCCTGATTCCAGCAGCGCCCTGGTGTACCTTGCGCAACTATACATATCCGAAGCGAATTCATGACAAAAAATAATTATTCCTTTTCGGGGTTGTTGCGTGAACAGGAACATGCCTCGCAATCCGATTCCGTCAAATGACTGGAACCGTACCACCTGGCCTTCAATTCTTTCAAAGTCCAGCGGCTTCATCGACAGCGGCGGGGGGGTATCCTTGAGAATATTCAGCAAGATGCGGATGTAACGCCCCAGTACCAGGCTACAGATGCCGATGACGAGTAAAATCGTGGTGAGTATGCTCACCATGGCCCAGTTTCGCCCGATGAAGTGCCAGACTGTCATAGGCACTTGTGTCGAAAGCAACAACTCGGGATTAAAACCGCTCAATCCAAATCCTCCACAGTAAATCGGCCTCTTATTCCTTGTAGGCCCGGATAATTACCGTGTCATTCTGGCCGCCGAATCCGAAGGAATTGCTCAGGCACGTGCGAACCTTGACCTGACGCGCGATGTTGGGTACGTAGTCGAGATCACATTCCGGGTCCACTTCCTTGTAATTGATCGTGGGGGGGACAACCTGATCCCGGATCGCCAGAACGCAGGTGATGGCTTCGACCGCGCCGGCCGCCGCGATCAGATGACCCATCATCGACTTGATGCTGCTGATGGGGACTTTGTAAGCCAATTCGCCGAATACCGACTTAATTGCCAGAGTTTCTACCTTATCGTTATCTACCGTGCCCGTTCCATGGGCCGAAATATAATCGATATCGTTGATCGACAAATTCGCATCCGCCAGAGCCTGCCTCATGGCTGCGATGCCGCCTCGCCCCGTCTCGTGGATATCCGTGATCCGGTATGCGTCGGCGCTGCTGCCGTAACCGGCAAGTTCCGCCAGAATCTTGGCTCCGCGTTTTTTCGCATGTTCTTCCGATTCCAATATCAGGATGCCGGCGCCCTCACCCAGCACAAATCCGTCGCGATTATGATCGAATGGACGAGAAGAGTGTTTAGCATCGGCGTTGTTGGTGCTCAGCGCCGTCAGACGGTTGAACCCGGTTACGCCGAATGGATGGATCATCGAATGCGTTCCGCCCGTGATCATCACTTCTGCGTCGCCGCGGCGAATCTGTTCGGCCGCTTCACCCATGGCCTGCGTGCTGGCGGCGCACGCCGTCAGGCAATTGAAATTAGGACCACGCAAGTCGAACAATTTAGCCACATGAGCTGCGGGCATATTCGGATCCTGTTCGAATTCCCGATCGCGGTCCAGACGCTTATAGGCTAGTTCGGCCCATTTGACCGTATCCAGACAGTTCTTCTGCTTATCCCACGCCTGGACGGAAATTTCCACAAAGGGCCAGAAATCCAGCGGTCCTTCCCCGGCGCCAAGGTACACTCCGATAACCCGCCGGTCCAGATTCGTCATTTTGTCCAGTCCGGCATTTTGCCAGGCCTGCACCGCAGCCCCCATCGCAAATGTGCTGTTGCGAGAAGCCGATTTGTGCATTTCCGCATTGTGGCCGATATATTTTTTTACGTCGTAATCTCGGATTTCGGCGGAAAAAGTCGTGGGAAATGTACTCGCATCGAACAGCGTCGTGTAATCGATCGCACTTTCACCCGCCAACAGCCGTTTCCAGGCCGGCTCGATCGCGTGGCCTAGTGGCGTAATCCAGCCCATACCAGTTATGACAACTCGTCGTTTCACCGCTTACCTCGCTCTTGTCGAAAAAGGTTATTTTAATATCTTTTAAATACCAGTGCTGCCGTCTGCCCGCCGCTTAAACTGTAGTTCAGAGTTACAATCGTGTTGACTTTACTGTCATGCTGCGATTGAACTACGTTCACGGGGCACTCCGGATCGATGGTTTCGCAATTGATCGTAGCCGGTACGAAATTCTCAGACATTGCCAGCATCGCTACCACTACATCGATCGCACCGGAACCGGCGCCGGCCAGTCCCAACTGGCCCTTGACAGACGTTACAGGAACTTTTCCCAGTACCTTATTGATAGCTATCGCCTCCGCCCGGTCGTGATCGCGAGTGCCGACGGCGAAACTGATGACCAGGTCAACGTCCTTCGCGGAAAGTTTCGCATCTGCAATGGCCCGTTCGATGGCCACTGAAATCGCCTCGCCGTCGTGTTCCGGGTTGATGAAATCGCTGGTGCCGAAACTGGCACCAACGCCCACCAGCTCACCGTAAATCTTGGCGTTTCGCTTCTGAGCACACTCCAAGGCTTCCAGTGCGATTACCGCGCCGCCTTCCGCAATGGCTGTGCCGTCGCGTTTGGCGTCGAACGGTCGCACCGCGCACTTCGGACAATCATTATGCGTATGAGTCAGTCGACCAAGCAAATCCTGCCGCAGCAATCCCATCGGGTTGAGTTTCGATTCTACACCGCCGCACAAACACACATCGGCGCAGTTCCGGACGATCGTTCGGAATGCTTCCCCGATCGCCAGCTGGCTCGATGCATCTGCGCACGTCACCGTATTGCTCGGCGCCTGGGCGTCATGAATGATCGTCACATGGCAGGCCAGCATGTTCGGCAAATATTTGAGCAGCCAAAGCGGTGTCAGGTTGTTCATTCCCTCTTTGCCCCATTTTGCCAGGGTAAATTTGCCGTCATCGCCCACCGCTGTCGATAGGCCGTATACCAGTTCATTCAAATCGGCGCAAATAAGGCCCGCGCCGATGTTGACTCCAAGCCGGGTGGAATCGACTTGGGGATTGTCGGCATTGATCCCTTTCGTGACCAAACCAGCGTCGCGCACTGCCTGATCCGCCGCCGCAACTGCCAGCTCGATATCACGAGCCATTACCTTGATGCTCTTGCGGTAGCTCTTGGGAACATAATCCGCACATCGGAAATTCTCGATCTGTCCGGCGATGCGGGAATGAAATTTCGACGGATCAACCGCACGGATCCGATCGATGCCGACCTGGCCGCTTCGCAGGCCTGCCAGAAATTGTTCCTTGCCAATACCGATCGAGCTGATCGGTCCTAAACCCGTAACCACGACACGTCTTGACGTCATGCACCTACCTCATTTTGATGATGATTCGTTGCCGTCAGTTCGATCGAACGGAGCAACTGACGGAATTGATCGGTGAATACAAAATTTTCCTCTGGAAATTTTCTGCCGCCTAAATTCTGGTCGATGTGACTGAAGAGAATTTCAATCTGTGCCAGTACCTGGCCGTCCTTCCATACCGTCCCTTCGGTCCGAGCGAATTCGTTTTCGATGGTGATCACCTTCGCCTGAAATTTCAACTGGTCGCCAGGAATAGCCTGGTCGAAAAATTTCGCGCTGCCGACCTTGGCCAGGATCACTTTTTCTTTGAACTGCCTTGCCTCGCCGACCAGGATGCCCGCCGTTTGGGCCATACCTTCAATAATCAGACTCGCAGGCATGATCGGATATCCGGGAAAATGGTCGTGCAAATGTTCCTCGGCCAGAGACACGTTCTTGATTGCCCAGGCTTCCTTGCCGGATTCGAATTTTTCAAATCGATCGATCCATATCCATCGCATAATTTCAATATCCTCAAAACACTTTATTCTATCAACGCCCTCTATGGACTTCTATCACAATTTTCCTGTATGCCGTAGGCATTTTCAAAAATTCGGCTTCCTCTGTACAAAGGTCTGTTGATACCGCTAAATAAACAAAGCCGGCCTGGTGTCTCCAGACCGGCTTGATTTTACGTTTACCTCTCTTAGGCTTCAATTGTTATGAACGTCACATTGAAAGGAAACTTTTTTCATTAATCTTTGTATTGTACTAACTATTGACTTTCTTTTCAATATAGTTCACGATCGTATTGACGGTGAACAGGTCGGGCATGCGGTTGACGTCGGGATCTTTTTCGAAATTCGTAAAATCGGCATGGGGCATACGAGCTTTCAATTCTTCCAGACCCTTCGGCGTTACCTTGCCGTTTTCCACAAACTCGGCGTTATTCAGAATGTTGTCCGGGAACAATTCTCCGCGGGGAATCTGAATCCCGAACGCCTTTTCCAGACGAAATACGATGTCTAGAAAATCGATGCTTTCCGCACCAAGATCGCCTGTGAGAGTCGATTCGTTTTTCACTTCGTCTTCATCAACACCCAAAGCGTCAATCAGCGTTTCGCGTACCTTGTCAAAGATTTCGTCGCGATTTAAACCCATGCCGTTAACCTCCACTAATTGTTATAAGTAGTTTAAAAAATTACAAAATTAAAAGTCCATCAGTCTACAAGCTCAACAATCGTTATTCAATCGAATTTTGACACTCGGAAGTCGGCTTATCCTGCCAGGGCTTCCGGCCCGCCCAATAATCCGAACTGCTTCCGAAAATGTTCGACCAACTGGCGATCCTGATCCTTCCAATTCGGATACCGATCCGACAGATTGTAGTGTGTCAGCACCAGTCTGGCCTTGGCCGTCGCTTGGCCGTCTACCATGCACTGGGCCTTGAAACTGCTCGTCCCTGACTCAATCTTGATCGCCTCCGCCATAACTTCCATCCGATCGCCAGGCGCTACAAACGTTCCATAACTGACGTTTCGAGCCTCGCTCAGCACGATCACGCTGTTCGCGAAATCTTGCGTTGTCCGTACCAGCCACGCCGCCGTCTGAACCATCGCTTCAATCATCAGAACGCCCGGCAGCACAGGAAATGTCGGAAAATGATCTGCCAGATATTCTTCCGCCAGCGACAATTGCTTATACGCTGTCGCCGACTTGCCTTTTTCCAGCTTCACCAGCTTGTCAATCAGTACAAACTTCACTTTTTGCTCTTTACGACGTGGTGGATATTGTCCACCACCTGTTCTGCGCATAACTAAACTGCCGGCAACTCGCCGGAAATAAATCTTGTAGTCGAAGTTCTTTCGAATTTCAAGTAAAAATCATCTTCGATACAAAATTGCTATAGGGCTTTTGTCAGGTTTTTCAAGAATCTTAAACAAACTAACGACAAAAAAACCACAGAACCCTTTTTCATCACCCCTCAAAGAAATAAGTTACTGGCCAGGACGGGAATCGAACCCGTACGGCCTTACGGCCACGGGATTTTAAATCC
>CAYMXC010000163.1:0-6791 GCA_964394135.1 uncultured Phycisphaerae bacterium | reverse complement strand
CGTCCGTGCGCTCTGCGTGCGCCAAGCCGAAGGATTTATCCTTTGAATAAAAACATTGTAACTGCTAACGATAAAGTCTTATTATTATCTTGCATCCTGAGCGGCGAGCGATAATCTTTTAAGGAGTATTGAGCAAGAATATCCGCGAGGAAAAGCCTTTCAAAAAAACACGGTGGAAAATCTGATCCACACTTTTATCTAAATTCGCTTACACAAAATCTAAAACCTAATTGCGCTCTACAGTGAAACTTCACGCTGTTGATGTTTTCTTTTGGAATAAAATACTGTAATATTATGTTATGGACACCGTTCCGATCTTTTCCCATCTTCAAGTGATTTTTCCTCGGAATTTTCTTAGATTCGCCATGATTCTCTGTAGACTGTCCCCTGTGCGGAAGGAGGTCGATGATTTATCCGAAGCCGCTCATCGAAGCGGTCTGACCACGCGGCATCTGCGCCGGCTCTGTTTGACACACTGGCAACAAAAAGGTCTCTCTCGTCAATCGTTGCGATATTACCGAACGAGGTTATAGCGATCAATGGGACAGCCCCGCGCTGGCGGCACAGCGAAGCTACATTCAGACGATCAAGCGGCTTAGTCCATCGATCCGAACGTATGAAACCCTGGGCAATCACGACAGTCGAACCGGTAACGCTGTTCGGGCCAGGGTCAAGGCCAGACGGGGCAATACATACTATTCCTTCAACGATCAGGGTGTTCATTTCATCGTCCTAGACCCATACCCAAATTACAATACGGCGGCGCCGGATCTGGACGATGCTCAGCTCCAATGGTTGGAAAAAGATATTGATACCCTGCCGACCAAAACTCCGATTGTAATCGCGATGCATGTTTTTCCCGATGCGATTACCGGCGATAGCACATGCCATCTCGGCGCCGGCAGTTCGAAGATGCTGGGAAACCTTCTTAGTGGAAAAAATGTCGTTGCGTTTCTGCATGGCCATATACATTCGGGCGGCAAGACGACCTGGAACAGCATTGACGTCATCGGCACGGGTTTTAGTTACATGGCGGATAAATGCTCCGGAACTCCGACCTTCATGGTTATCAATATTACCGACAACCACATTACCGCTGTGGACTATAACTGGAATACCAATCAGTGGGGCGCAATCTATCTCAACAAGGCCATCGCAGCCGAACCTACAACCGCACCGGCATTACTTTTTAAAAACACAGTTGAAGTTCGCTCTGAATAATGCGAAACTGGATTTATAAGAAGTTCTGCAAAGAAGGTTCAAGAGCGGGCGGACCAAAAAACAGAATCGCCGGCCTTGCCCTGACGAAACTGCGGATTACTATGGCGGCACAGGGAAATCCATTACCACAGCTACAAAGGACACACAGGAATGGCGAGCAAAATCAAAAGCAGAAAAGTGAAAATGCGGAATCGATTGCGAAAAGCGACTTTGGTTTACAAGCAGAAGCAGGCTGCGCAAAGCAAAAATGCATTGGAGTAGGCAAACGAAAGAGGCCCATAATCGAAGAAGTTAACCCTGTTTGTCGAGGTCTTCGAGATATTTCAGTTGGCGACGGTTGGAGAGTTTGCCCACTGTCGTCATGCGATCGATAATTAGTTTGCCGTCGAGATGATCGTTTTCATGCTGGAGCACGCGTGCCAGCAATTGATCGGCATGAAGCTCGAATCGTTTACCCTGCAGGTCGGATGCCTGGATAGTGACCTTGTCGTGCCGGCGCACCTGGCCGTACACCTGCGGCAGCGAAAGACATCCTTCCTCCGCTTCGGCCCAACCTGTGGCGTCGGTGAATTCGAGATTGATCAGAACAAGATCGTTTCCGGGTTCGCCCGTCGGATTGACCACGAACAGACGCAGCGGAACGCCCACCTGATTGGCAGCCAGGCCGACGCCCTTGTGTTGGTGCATCAGTTCGATCATTTTCAAAGCAAGTTGCTCAAGTGCATCATCAAATCGTTCCACAGGCTCGGCCGTTTGGCGCAGAACCTTCCGTGGGTATTTGACGATTTCCAAATGCTGAATAAACTCGTTTTTCAAAATCTGCATACAGGCCCTTTTTTACATGCTTATTTATAATTTTAGGCATTTGGGTTGTAAAGACAAGCAACAAACGAATATTATTCGCCTACTCGACGAGCAGGATGGATTTTTGTAAAATATTACGCACGAATGGATAAATAAATATGGGCCAAGAGGCAGCCGACAATCCACTGGTGTCTATCGTAATTCCTACATACAACTATTCGACGTATGTAATGACCGCTATTCAATCCTGCCTGGATCAGACATATCCGAATATTGAAATCATCGTCGTCGACGACGGTTCGACTGACAAAACCCGCGAACTGGTGGAAAAAAACTTCGGGGAAAAGGTGATGTATATTTTTCAGGAAAATTCGGGCGTGTCGGCAGCGAGAAACAAAGGAATGCATCAGGCCAGGGGAGAGTTTTTGACTTTCCTTGATGCCGACGATTATCTGACGCCGGAATCGATCGAACTTCGGATGGATATCTTCCGCCGCTACCCAGACATCGGTATTGTCGTCGGCGAATCATATACGAAAAATGCCGGCGGGGACAAATTGTCTTATCGTCCGCGCCAAAAAGCCGACATCGTCGGCAAACGATTTCACGAAGATCTTCTGCTCAAACGGCTGGCGTTTGCCACATGCACGGCCTTGGTTCGAAGTTCGCTGGCCAAACAAGTCGAGTTCCCGCCGCACATATCCAACGGCGAGGACATCGCATATTTTACCCGGATTTTCTTTTCCACCGACGGTTATTATCTGGCCCGGCCGACCGCGGTAATCGTGCATCACCCCGACAGTCAGCGTTATAATATCGAAAAGATCAAGAAACAGAATCTCGATCTGGTGCGGACGATTTTTGACGATCCGTTCTACAACAACGCCCTGGCACACCTTCGTCGGGAGTTTACCTCGGCCCGATTTTTGTCCCTATCTCGCAGCCTGTTTCTTGCCGGCGAAAGAACGCTGTCTAGGCAATATTATCTTGCGGGCATAGCCGCCAAGCCATCGAATGTGCTGAAGCTGAATTACCTGACCAAATTTTTACGTTCGTGGTTCTGACCGCAACTGCACTTTATGGGACGAAGCTAGTAGTCCAGGCCTATTTCAATTCTGTAAGTATCTTCTGAAGGACTTCCTTTTCTTTTCCCGCAGGATATTTTTTGGCATTCCAGCGATAGCCCAGGCCGTCTTCGGCCACTCTGGAGCGCAGTTTGTTCATTCTTGTCTGAAACTCGGAAATGGACGTGTTCAACCAGCTGGCCTGCAACTCGACCATTATTCTGCAAGATGTTGTATCCATCGACTCCGGTGGCGGCAACCACGGCGGAGGCGATTTTGGGAAGTACACGCGCGATTGCAACCACATCGGCCTCGGCCATTTCGTCGAGATGCTGGTAATGTTTTTTGGGAATGACCAGTGTATGTCCGTCGGCCAGTGGACCAATATCCAAAAAGGACAGTACCCGATCGTTTTCAAGGATCTTCAAGGCTGGAATTTGACCTGCAACGATTTTACAGAAAATACAATCCATAGCATTGCTCCCTGTAAAGAAAACCGATTATTTATCCTGCTGCAATCCCTTTAACTGGGTCTGATACAAGCTCTGATACAGCGGCGAGGCGTCCATCAATTCCTGGTGCGAGCCGCAGGCAACTACCTTGCCGCGATCCATGACCACGATTTTGTCGACCTTCTGGATCGTACTGAAGCGATGGGCGATGATCAGTGCGGTTCGTCCTGGCAGGAATTCGTCGATAGCGCCCTGAATCTTTCTTTCACTGTCGGCGTCGATCTGGCTGGTGGCTTCGTCGAAGATCAACACCTGAGCGTTGCGTAAAATAGCTCGTGCAATCGCCAGTCGCTGGCGTTCACCGCCCGAAAGGGTGGTTCCATGCTCGCCGAGGATCGTGTCATAGCCCTCCGGCAGGCGCTCGATAAATTCATGCGCATGGGCCCGTTTTGCCGCAGCGACGATTTCTTCCATGCCGGCGTTATAGTTTCCGTACGCGATATTATTGAAAACCGTATCGGCGAAAATAACCGCATCCTGGGAGACGTAGGACATTTGCTGACGGAGCGATCGGAGACGGAAATCCTTAATATCAATGCCGTTCCAGAAGATCGTGCCTGATTGTGTATCAAACAGTCTTAGCAGCAGCGATACCAGGGTTGTCTTACCCGAGCCGTTAGGTCCGACGACGGCATAGACCTTACCGGCTTCGATCGTCAGGTTGATATGATCGATCGCGGGGTGATCGGAGTTTGGGTAGTAGAACGTTACATCTTTGAATTCGATGGATGATTTAGGAGGCGAAGCCTCGGCGGTTCCGTTGGAAAGTTGGAATTCCGTCTGCAGGTCGATAAGTTCAAAAATTCGTTTGGCAGCGGCGTTGGCCTTCTGGATATCCGTATAAACGTTGGAAAGTTTTCGTACCGGATCCAGCACAGCTACCATGGCAATCAGCAGTGTCAACAGGTCGGCGATCTTAAGACGTTCCGCCATAATTTCCTGCATGATCCAGATCATGCCGCCGGACATGGCCAGTACACCCAAAACTTCGAGAACGGGACTGGTCATGGCTGTGACGCGTTCCATCCGCAAGGCCTGTTTGAGTATCTCCCGCTCCACCCGGAAATATCGCCGCCGTTCGCGGTTTTCCATCGTGTAAGCCTTGACGACTTTGATTCCGCTCAGAGTGCTTTCCAGGGCGCCGACCAGCTGGCCGTAGGCTCGCAGCATCTTTTCGTTCGCCCGTCGGATCCATTTACCAAATTTGCGAAACAGCACTGCCGCCACCGGGGCGATTCCAATTACCAGAAGTGTCAGACGAGGTTCAATCATCAGCGCGACAATGAGCACGCCCGCCGCCTTCAGTGGTTCTCGAAGAACCTTGCCGAATAGTGTCCGCAGGGCTTTTAAGATATCCTGCGAATCCTGCATGAATCGGCTCATCGTATCGGAAACCCCGCGGGTAACGAAAAACGACATGGGCAACATCAGTACTTTCGCGTACATGTGGCGTCGAATATCCACGAGAGTTCTGCCGCCGACAATTTCACCATAATACTCACCCAAAAAACGGCAAACATTTCCGACAATTGACAAAATGATGAACATGCTCAGGATATATGCCAGCATTTTCATTCTGTAATGAATTCGTTCCTTGCCATCGGCTGCCGGCGGCTCGGGCGGAATGTAACTGATCGCCTTGAGCAGACACTTGTAGCTGAACTTCAATCGTCCATACTCGGCCATAACGACGCGAGCCTGGTCTTTGCCTACGGAATAGATTTTCAGTGTAATCCGTTCGTGATCCGGCAGGGCGGCAAGATAGTTGACCATCTCCCAGCTGCGAAGTTCCCCGTGGCCTGTAACCACAGCGGAGATGTAATTACCGGTGCGGACGCCGCTTTTTTCATAAAGTCGACTATGGGTGCTGATATCCGTGACAAGAATTCCCTTTGGCCCAAGGGCCTCTCGAACGCGACCTTCGACGTCGCTGGCTGCCAGCGTTACGCCCAGACGTTTCTGAACGACGGTCAGGTTTACCATGTCGTGAATGGTTTCCTTATCTACCAGGACGCGAAGAACCGAGTACATCGTGGCGATGCTGAAAGTATAGGCCGCCGCGACGCCAACCATGGAGATAAAGGCGATCAGAACATATTTCCGGTGCGGCCAGACCATTTTCAGCACGCGCCCGAAATATTTCATCTGCTCCAGTTCACCTTCTCGCGGACCTTTTGATCTTTTGGACATAACTAACCTTTCACGAAAATCGTCGCCGACAGCCCGTCCGTTTTTGCTTTTGCCTGCAGGACGCCACTGTCGTCGTGAGATTATTTTACTCATACATTTATTTTGCTTTTGCTGAGATCATCAGGAAGACGGTTCCATCGGCAGGCCCCACAGCCGCTTTTCCTCCGTTTCCTTGTCTATGACTTCAAGCCGATCGATTCCCGCCTGCTTGACCCACTGGGAAAGTTCGGCGATCAACCGCGGGCCTGACGTGGGATTGGGGCAGAGCCGGCAAATAATATTCGGATGATTTTGCCCTCTCGCTTGCCGTAAGTCAACCAAATCCTTCATGACGCTCAGGGCGCGAGTATCAACCGTCGAACCGCCCAGGCCTGTGACATATATATGCAGTTCCTCCAGCGAGGATCGAAGCATCTGATCGATAACGGCTATACTGGCCAGGCTTCGGCCGTCGGTGAGAAATCGCGTCTGCCAGCGAAGATTACGATCGGCCAAAGCTCGCAATTGTTCGAAAAACACGGGCTTCATGAAGGCCTGACCGAACGAAACGAAATACAGGTCCATCTTTCGGTCGGACCAGCTGGCCTGAGCGTCTTCAAGCCACCGCGCAAAGTCCCAATCCGCCGACTGAACCGTTGGACCAGCACGGTTTTCCGAACGCTCCGACAGACGAAACCATATCTCCGCAGGTACGGGAACTTTGGCTGGGTCCATGGGGGGAGGATCCCACACCTGTCGGCCTTCGGATAGAATAATAAGACGTCTTCGGACCAGATCGTCCGGAGAAATTCGTATCCCGCGGGTAGTCCGGCGGCGCGCGTCCAGTGTGGCGTTATTCTGATTTCGCATCATAGCAACTTTTCACTTGCCTCAATAATAACAGTTGCCAGATTATAGTATATTGGAATGAAAGAAGGAAAAAAATTCCCGTTGGCTGAACGATATCTCCAGCGGAAAGCGTGTGGAGTTCTTCCGCGGAACAAAAACGATTTGATAAAAA
>CAYMXC010000162.1:6251-6797 GCA_964394135.1 uncultured Phycisphaerae bacterium | reverse complement strand
TTCCTCGTTGATGTCGGCGCGTTCGGCGAAGATGGCGACTTCGCGTGCCAGGTCGTTCTGGTTCAATTCGACCTCGGCATCGGAGAGCAATTTTTTGACGCGGAGGTTTAGTCGCTGGGCGTAATCCTGGATGACCAGCGGTGCGGCGTCTCGAATCTGATTCATGGCCTGGGCGATTTTTTGGCAGTGTTTGAGCAGATCTTCCTGGATTGCCCGGCCTTCCTCTTTGCGCATAGACCAGAGCTGCTGAAGTGCCTTTTCGGTCAGGTCGAGCAGGATTTGAAGTTCCCGCTCAAGTCGGGCGGGGTCGGGTTCTGGATACTGACAGACGCCGGGCAGGCTGAGAATATAAGAAAGATCGACGACAGTGTTTGGCAGGGATTGTTCCTTCATGATGTTCTGAAGTGCATGGATGTATCCCTTGACGGCTCCGGAATTGATTTCGTAGGCGGCCAGTTCGGAGTTGTCGCGTGTGCGAAGTGCATAGACGATTGAGCCGCGGATGAGGTTTTCGCGAAGGAGCTGTTCGACGCGTGGCTCGTAGCA
>CAYMXC010000162.1:0-6241 GCA_964394135.1 uncultured Phycisphaerae bacterium | reverse complement strand
TGCTCGGGAAGTTTTATTGTTGTTTTGAAAAACTTTCCGTTCAGCGCCTTGATTTCAAGGTTATACGTGATGTTTTCAACCGTGACACTCGCCCGGGCGAAACCGGTCATCGAAGCCAGCATAAAAATTTCCTTTACAGGCAGCCGTTATTTGCCTGGTTGCGTGGCCGGTGTTTTCTGCGCCGCGGCGGGTTTTTGCGGCTGTCCCTGGGATAGGGGTGCCTTGACGGGGGTTTGTTTCGTCTCGGCAGGGCCCTTGTATTCCTCGGGCACGAAAACGAAATTGGCAATTACGGCAAAAAGAATATAAATGGCGACAAGCGCCACTGTGACCCAGGTAAAGACGTCGCCGGTTTTGGCTCCAAAGGCCGAATGCCCGCCAGCGCCACCGAAAGCGCCTGAGAGCCCTCCGCCACGCCCTCTCTGAAGCAGGATGATAATGATCAGCAGAATGCAAACGATCGAAAACAGAACTCCAACAATCGTACTCAACATAGAATATTCCTCATATTATTTGACAGACGATAATTATACCCATTATTTTTTCGAAGTGACAGCGGCTTGAATGATTTTCATGAAATCATCGGCCTTGAGGCTTGCGCCGCCGACGAGCGCGCCATCCACATCTGGCTGTGAGAGCAGTGACTCGGCGTTATCGCCCTTGACGCTTCCGCCGTACTGGATTCGGACGCTGGAGGCGAATGCGCTGCTGAAATTCTGCGAGAGCCAGTTTCGGATGAATTTGTGGACATCCTGCGCCTGCTGGGGTGTTGCGTTTCGACCTGTACCGATGGCCCAGACAGGTTCATAGGCGATGACGAGGTCTTTTAGCTGTTCGGCGGTCAATCCGGCGAGTCCTCCCTGGAGCTGATTTTCGATGACTTTTTCGGTCTGGTTGGCGTCTCGCTGTTCGATTTTTTCACCGACGCAGAGGATCGGTTTGAGGCCTGCGGCGATGACGGCTTTGAGTTTGGCGTTGATGAGGACATCAGTTTCACCGATGACATGTCGTCGTTCCGAATGGCCGAGGATGACATATTGGCATTTGCAATCTTTGAGCATATCGCAGGAGATTTCACCGGTGAAAGCACCTTTGGCTTCAAAGTAAACATCCTGTGCTCCCAGTCGAACATGGGAATTGGCAATGACCTGGGCTACGGGAATAAGATAAACGAAGGGTGGGCAGACGGCCACCTCGACGTTTCCTGCGGGTGGATTCTGAGCCAAATTTTTAGCCAGTTCCACCGCGGAGGAGTGAAGCATGTTCATTTTCCAGTTCCCAGCCACAAATGCGGTACGCATTTCCGAAATCTCCTTCCTCATTGAATCGTATCGTACAAGAAAACAATTTTTTACAAATAAAATGATTGAAGCGCCTTATCATACAGAATCATCAAAGGTTTCGCCACCTAATTTGTCGTGAAATTAGAAGGTTTGCATAGGGGTTGTGGTTATGAATGTTTGAGGAAGGGAAAGGCGGCAAGGATGCCGAGGCGGAGCATGCGGATGCCGACGGCGATCAGCAGGAGCATCATGACCTTGGAGATGGCTTTGATGATATTTTTACCGAGGAATCGGCTGATGCGATCGGCATAGGTAAAGGCGAGTCCTACGATGAAGAGGTTGACGATGAAGGCCAGAAGTGTGACGACGTATCCTGCATGATCGACCAGGAGGAACAGGACGCTGACGGTGGCAGGTCCGACGATGAGAGGGATGCCCAGAGGAACGATACTGAAATCGTCAACCGGTTTTCGCAGGTTTTTTTCTTCGCCGAGCAAGTCCATGACCCCCATGAGCAGGAGTATGAGTCCGCCGGCGATTTCAAAATCGCTGATTGCTATGCCAAGGACGTGGAGTAGGATTCGTCCGAGAAATAGGAACAGTGTTCCGAGCAGCAGTCCTGCGAGCAGGCTGGCGCGAAGGACGGCTTTTCGGTGATTTTCCTGAACGCTTTCTACCATTGAGACGTACAGCGGGAGGATGCCGAGAACGTCAATGGCGATGAAAATCTGGACAAACGCCATGATAAATACATGTAAGTAATTGTGTATATTCATGATTAAAGTATTCCAATGCTATCTTACACAACGTCGCAACGCGTGTCCATCGTTTCTGAAATGCGTTTTGTGCTTGTAACTAAAGTAAAAGTATTTGACTGGTGGCGAAGAACCAGTAAAATCATATAGAATATTATCGGCAGCATAGGCCTTTTTAAGAAATGGAGTTAGGTCAATGGTGAGCTGGACCAAGATGACGGGAATTATGATCGGTTTGATCGGGCTTATCGGTAGTTTGCCGGCTATGGGAATTCCCAAGCCGTCACCTGTGCCTGTCGATTGGGAACTGGATTTCAAGTTTCAGGATTTGAAACGAATTACCATTAGTGTAAAGGGACACAAGCCCCAGACCTATTGGTATATGATTTATACAGTGACGAATAACACGGGACGTGACGTTGTTTTTCATCCGGAATTTACGCTGGTGACGAATCGGCTACAGGAACTCAAGTCGATGGTGAACGTGGACCCGGAAGTATTTACACGTATTCAATGCGAGTATAAGGCGACGTATCCGTGGCTCGAACATCCGAGCAAGGTGATCGGCAAGCTGTTACAGGGCAAGGACAATGCCCGAGATTCTGTTGCGATCTGGCCGGATTTCGATCCCAAGGCCAGCGGCGTGGATGTTTTCGTTGGCGGATTGGCGGGCGAAATCATGGCAGTGCCGAATCCGGCCTATAAACCGGGCAAATCTAACCCGGAAAAAGTTCCGCCTCAGTTCGTCCTTCGCAAGACTCTTCAAATCCGATATGTGCTGCCGAATGATCCTGCCAATCGGAACCGCACCAGCCCAAGCCGGTCCAATCAGGCGCTGGAATGGGTAATGCGGTAATACCTGTGGTCGATTGCGGCGAAGAGCAATCGGTAAAGAGTCAGACGTAAGTTTTTTATCATGCACTTTTTTTAAGTTTTGTCATGGAAGAGACGGATAAATTTATTTTTACTGTATTCATTTGAAAAATTTTAAGCCTTTAATTGATTAGGAGTAAACCATGCGTTCCGATACAGTGAAACAAGGATTTGAACGAGCGCCGCATCGGAGTTTGTTCAAGGCGTGCGGATTGAAAGACGAAGATATGTGCAAACCGTTTATCGCGGTGGCCAACAGTTTTTGCGAGATCGTGCCGGGCCACGTTCACCTGGACAAGGTGGCCAAGGTGGTCAAGAAGGCGATTCGGGACGCGGGCGGGATTCCGTTCGAATTTAACACGATCGCGGTGTGCGACGGTGTGGCGATGGGACATGGCGGCATGCGCTACAGCCTGGCATCGCGGGAACTGATCGCCGACGCGGTGGAGACGATGATCAAGGCCCACTGTTTTGACGGGATCGTGTGTATTCCCAATTGCGACAAGATTATTCCGGGGATGCTGATGGCGGCGGTGCGATGCAATATCCCGACCATTTTCGTTTCCGGCGGGCCAATGGCGGCGGGCAAGATGCCGGACGGCACGGTAGTGGATTTGATCAGCGTGTTCGAAGGGATCGGTAAATTCAAGACAGGGCAGATCGACGAGAATCGGTTGAAAGAAATCGAAAACTACGCGTGTCCGACTTGCGGGTCGTGCAGCGGAATGTTTACGGCGAATTCCATGAACTGTTTGTGCGAAGCGCTGGGCATCGCGCTGCCTGGCAATGGAACGATCCTGGCGGGGACGACGGCGAAGCTCAATCCGGCGAGAGTGAAGCTGTTCAAGCAGACCGGCAAACGGATTGTCGAGCTGGCAAAAAATGATGTCAAACCCCGCGATATCATTACCGAGCGAAGCGTGCGGAACGCGCTGGTGCTGGATATGGCGATGGGAGGATCGACCAACACGATTTTGCACACGCTAGCGCTGGCCAATGAGGCGGGAATTCGATTCGATCTCGATACGATCAACGAGATTTCGCAAAAAACGCCGAACATCTGCAAGGTGTCGCCGTCGTACAAATATCATATGGAAGACGTGGACCGCGCGGGCGGCATTCCGGCGATCATGAAGGAGCTGACGCAAATTCAGGGGCTGCTGGATCTAAGCTGTCCTACGGTGACGGGCAAGACGCTGGGCGAGAACCTCAAGTCGGCGAAGACCAAGGACGATCAGGTGATCCGCAAGCTGGAGAACGCCTACAGCCAGCAGGGCGGATTGTTCGTTCTGCATGGAAATCTTGCTCCGGACGGTGCGGTGATCAAAACGGCGGGCGTGGACCCGAAGATGATGAAACACGAAGGACCGGCGGTGATTTTCAATTCACAGGAAGAGGCGTGCGAAGGCATTCTCGGCGGCCGAGTGAAAGCGGGCGATGTGGTGGTGATCCGGTACGAAGGTCCGCGAGGCGGGCCTGGCATGCAGGAAATGCTCTCGCCGACGAGCTACATCATGGGTCAGGGATTGGGCGATAAGGTTGCACTGATTACCGACGGGCGATTCAGCGGCGGGACTCGCGGCGCATGCATCGGTCACATCAGCCCGGAGGCGGCGGAAGGCGGTCCGATCGGCCTTCTGAAGGAAGGGGATATCATTTCGATCGATATCCTGGCCCGCAAGCTGGAAGTCAAGCTTGGAGACGATGAACTGGCGAGCCGGCGGGCAACGTTTGTTCCAATGGAGCCGAAAGTGAAAGATGGCTATTTGGCCCGATATGCGGTCTTCGCCAGTTCTGCGAGCACCGGGGCTATCATGCGGTTGCCGAAGTAATTGAGTTTGCGCCGGCCGACGGAACCCGCGTAGTGGAAAAATAAACTCGAACCGACATCTTGCGTATATGATTAATGTGTGAATGATATCAATAGTCGGTTTGGGGAATTTCAACCCAAGTTACCCGGGAGTTTCATGACACGGATTCGAAAAATATTGATTATCGGGATGATTTTAGGAATGTCTGTCTGGTCGTCGATTGGACGCGCGGAATCTACAATTCAGGAATTCTGGGTGTGCCCGTCGCCGACGGGTATGTATGTGGTGGAACAGACGCAGGCGGAAGGCCAGGCTGTGGTTCGAATCGGATTTCGCGGGTCGCAGGGCCTTACGTGGGAATCCGCCGTCGGCCGAGTGATATCGGCATCGACCCTGGGACAGGATTTATATCTGGTCTTCGATAACGGTCTCATCGTTCGTCAGTCGGCAGGCACGGAGCAGTTTATTTTTCCACGCCTGAGCAACGGCGCCGTGCCGGTCCAACTGGCAACGGACTCGAATCAAAATTGTCTGTATGTTCTGGGTAATCAGGATCATTTTTCCACATCCGGAACGACAACACAACCGGTGTTGCGGTCGGTGTGGGGTGTTTTCAAATTTGAGGCGGGGCAGTGGAAGGCGTTTTCTTCGCTGCCTGCGGAGCTGGAATTTTCAAGCCGGCCGGTGTTGACGGTTGAAAAGGGGCAGGTGCATCTTTTTGTTCGTGCCGGGGCTGAGTCGGGTCGGATATTGCATTGGAGCTACGATGGTGGGAAGTGGGTGATGCATCCGAAGATTGAACTGCCGGAGCCGTTTATCCAATTTTATCCTATTTCGATACAGAATATATCGGCGGTGGTGACGGTTGCTGCATCGCAGAGTGGTGAGCAGTTGAAATTATATCATATTTTGCCGGCTGGGAAGGTCAAGGCGATTGGCGTATTGAAGGCATCGGAAAAGTCGGCGGTAATCAAGAGCCCTTATGCACTTTTTGTCGAACCGGACCGTGCGATTGGAGCTGCACGTTTGTCGGCGGATAATAAAGACGTTCAATTGTTTCGGTGGTCGGTTCAGGGCGATCCGATCGGAGCAGGAGAGATGTTTTCGCCGCCTAAAAAGGACGCAAATCGACATTCGTCAATCTGGACAATTCTGCTCATGGTCGGTTTGCTGATGATCGTCCTGATGCGAGGGACTTCGACATCCTTTGGTGTGGAAATTCCATCATCGCTGATGGTTTCGGATTATTGGCGGCGAGGAGTTGCATTTGTGATCGATATGATTCCGATCATGTTTTTGAGTACGTTTTTTCTTCAGGATTACGCACGGAGCATCCAGGAACAGGGGACGCTGCTGGATATTCTGCAAAGAGGTCAAACGCCGGATCCTCGGTTGTATACTATAGGATTTTTCATCATGTTCGGCTATGCTGCTTATTGCATTTTGATGGAAGGGCTGGTCGGCTGGACGGTGGGTAAGCGTGCGATGGGCCTAGAAGTGCGTCAGATTCGTAAAATAA
>CAYMXC010000161.1:0-6803 GCA_964394135.1 uncultured Phycisphaerae bacterium | reverse complement strand
GATTCCATTCTCCAGAACGATTTATTTGAAAAATTTATTTTTCTCGTCCAGAACCCTGAGAACCTCCTGGCCGGACTGTTCCTTCACATACCCATAGCTGATAATCTGTGCAGGACCGAACTGAAGTGCGTTGAGGGGAATCCCACCGCGATATCGAACCGCTTTGCCCGCCATATTGAATCCGGAAACAGTCCCATGTTCGGCGGCGATGGGAATGGTCGCTAAAACCATGCGAGAACCGGAAATCAATTCTTGGCCCTGGGCACAATCTCCGCCGGCCCATATATTTTCGATGCTGCTGCGGCAGTGGTCGTCGATCACTATACCGCGGTCAATTGTGATGCCGGAGTCCTTCAGCCATCCGATATTCGGTCGAACGCCAACCGCTACTACGAACAAATCAGCAGCAATCGTTTTTCCGCTTCGAAGGCGAATTTCCTGAAGGCACTGGCCGGTGCCTGCCAATTCCATAACGCTGTCGGACAGGCAGAAGGTAACACCCTCGTGTTCCAGAATTTCCTGGATCATACCCGCAGCGATCTGGTCGCTTACCATCGGCAGAACGTAATCAGCAAGTTCGATAACGGTGACTTTTTTGCCAAGAAATGCCAAAGCCTCTGCCGCCTGCATGCCGATAAGCCCCGCCCCCAAAACAACGACATTTTGCGCCGTCTTGCATCGCTCAGCCAGGCGATGAGCATCGGAAAATTTCGTGAATGTGAAAACCTGATCAGGAAAGTTATCCAACCCTGACATTCCTGGAGGTATAAACGGCGACCCGCCGACACCGAGGAATAGCCGGTCGTAGTGAATGCTTTCTGCTTCGCCTTCCACCTGAATCTGCTGCTTTTTCGGATTGAGTTCGATGGCCCGTTTCCCGCTGATCAGATCGACGTTAAGCCGCTCGTAAATATTTTCCGGTCGAAGGTACATTCGTGAAGGTGGAACCATGCCCGCGAGATATTCATGAATCAATGCACGGCTGTAAAGCCGCTGGGGCTCTTCTCCAATCATAATAATCTGGCCCTCGTGATCGACAGACCGGATAGCCTCGGCGGCGAAGATGCCTGCAAAGGAATTACCAATAATGACGTATCTCATTTCACCGCCTCCGTCTGTTGTTTTCGCTGTCGATCTTCGTAGACCAATGCCTGAGTCGGGCAGATGGCAACGCACGCTGGCGTGGTTCGTCCAGGGCACAAATCGCAGTGATGATTGATTCCATTGGATTTTGCTGCCGGTACGTTCTGCTTTTCGACGTTCCGAACGATGGCCCCGAACCGGCATGCCATAACGCACATCCAGCATCCGATGCATTTTTCTTCGTCCACCAGCGTTCGTCCGGATTCATCTTTGTACAATGCGCCGTTCTTGCACGCCAGAACGCAGTCGGGAATTTCGCAGTGCCTGCACATGGTGGACGTAAAACTGGTGTTGTCGATAGACACCTTGCACCGCGCCGCAGGTATCGGCCGACCGGCCGCCTTGGCTTCGGCAGGGTCCACATATTGACGCGCCCACTCCCAGTTGAACCGCAGCCCCTCGATTTGATAGGCACTGTTCGCATTGCGTGTCCGGGAATGCTCGACGGCACAGGCCACCTCGCAAAGGTGGCAGTTGATACATCGATTGGGAACCGGATAAACGACTTTCATTTTTTATCTCCGCGTTGATGGCGGGCAAAACCCGCCCTGTAAGGTATGTGTATCATATTTTTATATTCCTGCCTGTTTGATGCCGAGAACTCGCAACTCCTCCTCATTAAGGCCTACGCCTCGGAGTTTCAGACGATTTCCTTTGAGCGATTCGATGGAGTTTAGACCCATCAAACCCAGCATCTCCTTGATCTCGTGTGACCAGGCGCGAAGCAGATTGTACAACCGTTCAGCTGCAACATCCGCCGGCAGCCGGGGCAATAGATCGCCGCGATTGGTCGTGATTCCCCATGAGCATTTTCCGCGGTGGCACTGCTGACACAAGGTACATCCAACCGCGAGCATAGCAGCGGTTCCGATATAACAGGCATCGGCGCCCAATGCAATGGCCTTGACGACATCGGCCGAACTGCGAATCCCTCCTGCAGCGATGACCGATGCCAGGTGACGAATCCCTTCCTCGCGAAGCCGCTGGTCCACCTGCGAAATAGCCACTTCGACGGGAATCCCGACGTGATCTCGTATGATGACCGGAGCAGCGCCCGTTCCGCCGCGAAATCCGTCAATCACAACGATATCCGCGCCGGCACGAACGATTCCGCTAGCGATGGCAGCAACGTTATGCACCGCAGCAATCTTCACGGAAATCGGAACGGTATATTCGGTGGCCTCCTTGAGTGCGTAAATGAGCAGCCGGAGGTCTTCAATACTGTAAATATCGTGCTGAGGCGCCGGGCTGATCGCGTCGGACCCTTCCGGAATCATTCGTGTGCGGGAAATCTCCGCCGTTACTTTTTCTCCCGGCAGATGTCCGCCGATGCCGGGCTTTGCACCCTGGCCGATCTTGATCTCCACTGCCGCTGCGCTCTTGAGATAGCCCGCAGATACGCCGAATCGCCCCGATGCTACCTGGACGATGGCTCGTTTGGAATATTGATAAAAATTAGGATGCAGGCCACCTTCGCCCGTATTAAAGTATGTGCCCATCTCACTGGCTGCGCGGGCAAGACCTTCTTGAAAATTATAACTTATGGCGCCGAAGCTCATTGGCGCGAAAATGATCGGAATCTCGCAGACATAATTGGGATATTCGCGGGTGGATACTTTGTTTCTCTTTCCGAGATCGACTTGTTCGGGTTTTCGGCCGATAAACGTCCGCAATTCCATAGGCTCGCGGAGCGGATCGATGGAAGGATTGGTTACCTGTGATGCGTCGATGACCATTCGGTCGAAATAAGTGTTGTAATACAGATCGTTGCCGCATCCGGTGAGCAGCACGCCGCCGCTGTCGGCCTGCTTGTAAACGCCGACCATCTGCTTGTAACTCCAATTGTAGTTGTCCCGAAAACCAGAGCCGTTTTTATGAATCTGAATGCACTGCGTGGGGCACATTGCTTCGCACCGCCGGCAGTTGACGCAGTTCTCATGGCGATTGTAAACAATGTTGCGATTAGGATCGTAGTATGTCGATTCCCACGTGCATTGACGTACGCATACCAGGCATCGAATACATCGACTATCGTCACGATCGACGTGGTATTGCGGCAGACTGGAAAAATACTGCGCTCGCTTCAAACCATGAAGCCCCAGGCCCGACGGGTCGGGTTCTTCAAAGTACTGCCTTTCTTCGTTATTTCTGTTTACGCTTGTCTGCATTTGTATTGCCGTCCTGATATTCTGTTTACAAACTAATACACTTTAAGCTTAGAAAATGAACTACCATTAGTCAACCTAAATATACTAATCAATAACATAAGATATCCTAATTATTGTCCTGCCGCAATCCACTATCCACGAAATCAATAAGACATTAAACAGTAAATGATCCCTAATTGACTTTATTTGAGTTGAACATATTTTCCGTCTTTTCTATCTGTCTCCGCTCACAGAATAAACAAATATAAACATATTATAAAGACCTGATCTACGCAATACCATTGAGCGTTCACCGGTCTTTCACCATAACAAGAACGCAGACCTGCATATTATCGGATGTTCATGGAACCCCATTGGCCATGTTTGCCTGAATCAATTTTGTATCTTATTTTTAAATGGCAGAGGTGTAAACCGATGCTGGGGTTAATCAAGGGAAAATTTTCAGGAGGCAATGAAGTATGTTAGACCGAAAATTCCTCACTATCGAAACGACGGCCGTTCTTTTGATCTCAAATTTTGTTTCTGCCACGGTTATCGCCACTGATCCAGATCAATTCGGTATATTGGCTGGTACTTCGGTATCAACTGGAAAGAATGTTAAGATAAATGGTCTTATCGGAGGAGTTGGAAGTGTTTCTCTCGGGCAAAATGCCCAAATCAATAATGATATTTATACCTGCGGAACCGTTGATGTCGGTATACAGAGTACGATTACCGGCCGGATGGTATCATCCGGGAATGTGACTATCGGTCATCATTCGAACACCGGATCCATCGATAGTCTTGCCGACATCACAATCGATATGAATGGTAATGTGAGCGGCAATCTGACTGCAAATGGCAATATTACCATCAACAAGAATTCCTCGATCCTGGGCGACATCCAGTATAATGGAAAATATTCTCTCGGCAAAAAAGCCACGGTCAGCGGAAAAGTCATATACGGCAATGCCGATGCCGATCTCTGGAATTCGACCTTGATATCTTCCCCGACACAATGGACTACCGGCGCTACGGACTTGTATTATGCCCATAATTCCATCCATTCACTGATACCGGGTTCATACGCCAGTCTGTCTACTTCTAGTAATGCGACCATCTATCTGTCGGCCGGCGTCTACAATTTCTCCAGTGTATGGCTCGGACAAGGCTCGAAATTAATCGTTGATACAAGCGATGGGGCAGTGATCATGAATGTCGCCGGAGACTTTTCCACTTCTTCGTCCGTTGCGATCGGAGGCCAGGATAAAGGTCACTTTATAATTCGCTCAAAAGGCAATATCGGCATGGGAACCGCCAATATCGGCTACGGCAGCTTCCAGAGTCTGGAAGGCGAGTTGACTCTTTCTGGCAGCAGTAATATCACAGGCAGTGTGTATGCTTCCAAAAGCGTGTGGATAGGTGATAATTCAAGTCTGAAGTATCAGAACTTTTCCTCCACCGTTCCAGAACCTGCTACCATCGCGATTCTGTTTCCTGCTGTCATCGCTTTCATGGTTCGCCGGCGGCAGCCCTGAGATGTACATGATCACTCGGCGGTTTGCGACGGTCCTTCAGGATCGATGGGTTTGCCTTTCGGCTTTTTCTTCCCATGCAGATTTCGCAATTGTTCGATCTGATCGCGAATCTTGGCCGCTTCTTCGAAATTCTCTTCTTCGATCTTTCGTTGAAGCTTCATTTCAAGCATGCGCATCGGATTGGCGGGCAGTTTCTTCCGCATTTTCATCGCCAGTTGCTTGAGCATGTTGGCCTCCGGACAGTAGGCGAAATCTTCCCCCTGATCCACGTCATCGTAAAGCTTTTTGATAGCGCGAAGCCCTGAACGTATATGCTTCAACGCCAATGGGAACTTCCGGCTCTTGGAGGCCAGATGGGCCTTGGCACGGGTGTTCATCATGATGACATACGGACGATATTGCTCGAGCACCATTCGATCAGATTTCTTTGCCGCATACTTGTTACACAAATCGAATAGCTGGATGTTCAATTGTGTATCGTCTATCACCTGCTCGTAATCTTCGAGGATAAAACACGCCAGATAGCGGTGGTAGAACATCAGTGCTTCATCGCGAAGACGCCGGCAGTCGTCTTCCGTAAGCTCAAAGCCGATATCAGTATGGTGCTGAGCCTTATATTCTCGCAGGGATTGGATATAATGGTCGTAAAGTGTGTCGCAATTCAGCGGACGCGTGCCGTCAGGCCGACCGGTGGTCTCCATCTGCATCAGTCCAAGGTCCAGACGCATCTGAATCTTGGCCTTGCCGTCGTCGCCGATGATCTTGCGGACGGATATCTTACCTGGCCGATATGGCCAATTATCAATTATAGGTCTAATATCTTCATTCATACAATTTTCCCAACAGTTTCACTCCATACTCATATTTTAGCCTTTTTCCGATAATATGGCAACGACAGCACAGGCAATTAGTCCCTGGGTTCGGGCATTTTCTGCGACAGTTGCTCTAAAAAATCTGAAGGTATCATTCGGCCATATTGCCGGCTCAGGTGCACGTGTTTCCATGTAGATGCATAATCCCCAATTCGATAAAAGGTTACGGCAAGGTTAAAGTGAATAACCGGATCGGTAGGAACCAGGGCCAAAGCCCGTTTGTATTGTTTCAAGGCAAGATCAGGTCGATCATATTGGCGAAAGGCGGTGCCCAGAAAAACATAAAAACGATTATTGAAAAAATCCCTCTCATAAAGCGGGGCACATTGATCAAGGACTTGATTCGGATCGCCTCCCAGGCCGATCAGTATGCAGGCAAGATTGATATATGCTTCCTTGCAGTTGGGATTATACTTAATGGCGTCGAGAAGATGAAGAATACCCTCGCCGATTTTCTTTTTTTCCTTTGCAAGGGTAGTCCCGATTATATATTCGGCCAGAAAATTCCGCGTGGTCACATTTGCCGTGTGAGTAAACAGTGTCAGATCGTTTTGCCAGTAACCAACCTGATTATAAGTCAGAACAGAACAGAACCCGAGAATAAGGCCGGCACCGAGAGCGAGAATTTTCCGCTGATTAACGGAATTGCCCAATCGTGGAAAATAGTTCGAAACGTTTTGCAAAAGGTCGGGCACACCCCACGCCAGGATGATGAAAATCCCGATCAGTGGGATATAAGTGAATCGGTCAGCCATCGCATGTCCGCCGATCTGGATGATGCCGATAACCGGAATAAGAGTAATCAGATACCACATCCACCCCATAGCCAGATATGCAAAGCGACGCCGAATCCGGAAAATCAGGATCGTAACGCAAACCAAAAATGCGGTAGATGCGATAACCTGGATGGATGACAGATTTCGCAGCGGATGTGGATAAAACGCAGCCAAGTCCATGGGCCAAATCGTCTTGGCCATGTAACTGACGTATGAAGTAATGGCGTTACCGATTCGGCTGCTCAGGGGATAGCCCCCAAAGGACCGAATTGCACCCCCAGATTTTTGAACAAAATAGGTGATTACGCAAAATATTGCGGAAATTAC
>CAYMXC010000160.1:0-6828 GCA_964394135.1 uncultured Phycisphaerae bacterium | reverse complement strand
GCCAGATTCCCCCGCCACAACAGAGCCAGTAGATCGATGTAATTTCATATCCCCGACGGCTTCGACCCGCAAAAATCCAGATGATCACACCTGCAACAAGCATGGGCCAGCAGATCATTATCATCCGAGATTGCAACTGTTGCTGTAAACCGCCCTGTTCCAGAAATTGCCGCAGTAACTGTTCCGGAGATATTAAGCTTAAAATACAATGTGAATTAAAACCCATCAGGCTAGTTTTCCTGACCCGCCGCTTGAATGGTCACGTTATTATAACGGAAGAGTGTGTCTTTCGCCCGTTCAAGCTGTACCATTGCGATATTGTAGTTCACCAGCGCCGTCAAAAGGGATCGCCTGGCGTTGGCCGTTGTTTCCTGTGCACTCAACTGAACGTCCAGATATTCCGGCGAAAGGCGCGTCATACGGGCGATCACCGCCTGAACGTTTTCTTCCGCAGCCTGGACAGCCTCTCGACTCGGGGGGACCTGATAATAAGCTGTTTGCAAATTCCGCACGGCGACGTCCACTTCCAGGATCACGTTTTCGATCACCTGCTTCAAGGCTGCGATTACCTGATCCCGCTGCAGAATCGCTTTTTTCAAAGCCGACCGTGGGCCGCGATTTCCAATCGGATATTCAAAACTCAGGCCCACGGCATAATCCTGATAGTTGCTGGTAGTCATCTGGTCGAAGGAATTGCCCGGATTGTCCGAGGTTCCGTGAATCGTGTACTGAAATACCATATCGAAACGTGGCAGTGCCTGATTTTTGGCCACCGCCACGTTGATCCGCTCATTTTCAATCTGCAATTTGGCTTCCTGAATTTCCGAACGACATTCAAGAGCCGCCTGAACCTCCACGATCCGGTCCACTACCAGCGGGCCCAGTGTCGGAAAGTCCGTCGGAATGATCTCAATGTCTTCGCCAAGGTTCAGTTCGGGATCGTTCATTAGAGCCTTTAACTGATCTTCCGCGTCTTTCACCTGATTTTTGATCTGGATGTACTGAGCCCGGCGTGTTCCCAGCAGAGCGCTGACGCGCGTGACCTGGACTGAATAGACATCGTAATCTTTCCGCCGAATAATCAGGTCGTTGGTCTCTTCCGTCTGTTTGACCAACGTCTGCTGAATCACCACGTCGCGGCGGGCCTGAACCAGCTGCCAGTAGGCTTTTTCCACATCTGCCAAAACATCGCGGACATTACGGCGGTATTTGTATTTTGCAATTTTTTGATTGTTCTTGGCACTTTCAATCTGCGATCGGTTGTAATCGATACCGAAACCCTTCAGAATCGGCTGGCGGAGTTCGACCAGAAAATCACTGTTGAATATGGGATCGAGTTTAGCCAGTTGCAGACTCGAATTGTCCGTCCGATTCAGATTATAAGTCCCGGACAGCGTCGCACCAGTCGGCAGAGCCTTTCGCAACCCAGACCTCAGCACACGTGAGTCGCTCTCGCCAGGGTTGTACGAAATCAGCTTTGAATTTCGGGTAATCGGGGGCTGATCCGTCTTCTGATAACTCGTATCCAGGAAATATACCGCGTCAAAAACAGATTCGGCTTGCAGGATATCCGTCGCGCTGATCGCCGGGCCATATCCTTCCGTCTTGATCTTGAAGTTGTTGGCAAGCGCCCTCGCGACACAATCCTGAAGGGATAGTTTAACCTGTTTCGCACGAGCGATATCCTTCAGTCCGACTTCCTCTGGATCCGGCGTATATTTTCGGACATCCTTCGAAGAGAAACTGATCGCGCCGCTCGTCGGGCCCACAGGAGCCGTGCTCGGCTGGGTTGCCGCGATCGCCTGCTCCAGAGCCACCTTCTCCAGAATCGCGGTCGAATCGATCGGAGACGATTGCGCCATCTGTATGGCACCGCTCTGTGTCACACCCTGCGTACGATCTTCACACCCGATCGCCAGAACAAGAGCTATGCCTGACATCACCAGCAGACCGGCCAGTTGTTTTCTCATTCCAATTGCCTGCCTATTCATATCCATCATCCCTGAACAGTGCCTATTTTGATCCATTTGCAATGTAACGATTATAAGGACGTTTTACACCCTGTCAAAATAAAATACCTTCCATTGACTTATGGTTTTTCAACAGCCAACGCAAGGATTTTTCATTCCCGGCCTAAATCAGACCCCAGATCAGGCAATTTCGAGTCGAATTGCTCGCGAATACGATTGTAAATCAAATGGATCGCGTGCGGATTGGTGTCAACAGCCAGCCAGAGACGATTAAGTTTCCGGGCCGCAACCGCCGTTGTACCCGAACCGGCAAAAAAATCACCCACTCGATCCCCTTCGTCCGTACTGCTGCGAACTATTCTCTCCAGAAGCGCCAACGGTTTTTGATCCGGATATCCTGTCCGCTCCAGGCCAACGGTGCTCAAAAATGGAATATCCCAGACGTCTGTGAGCGCCGGACCTGCCGGATTGAAATAAAGCCGACCTTTCTTCGTCGATTTGTACGGCCGGCCTTGCTCGTCGTAGTTCAGGCCATCGGTTCGAAACTTTCCCTCACGAACGGGGTGAAATTTGTGCCGGCCGATCTTCCTGGCATAGGCGAGAATCGTCTGGTGTTTTCGAGCAAACCATTGCTTCGATAGGCCACCAGTGCGGTACGACCAGATGATCTCATTTAAAAAATTCCGCTCGCCGAAAATACGATCCAGTTCCACCTTGATGTAATGAACGCAGCGGTAATCCAGATGAACGAAAAGCGAGCCCGTGGGTTTTAAAACGCGGTGCAAATGTTCCAGCCGACGGGTCAGAAACGCCAGGTATTCCCGCAGCCCACCCGGCCAGTAGTCGTGGTAATGATGATCGCCGTTCGCGCGGATCCGCCGGCTTTGCGTTCCGAACGGAGGATCGATGTAGACCATGTCCAGACAGGCATCCGGCAGACTTTCCAGAACAGTCAGGCAATCGATGCATGCAAGGTAGTTCACTCGACGGCTGCAATCGATATCCAGCGGGGTATTGACCAGTGTTGTCGGTGGGGATGGTGACATACAACTCAAATCGGAAGCAGATCGCTCACGACGCGAACGAACGCGTCGATGTGACGAACCATCATCAACAAGGGCAGAATCAGCATGGTAGTCCCCGCAATCAGCATCGCTGGGCCGGAAGGATTGATGGCACTTTCAACGCTGTCAAGATACCGGTAAAGTTTATTCTCAATCTCGCGAATCAGCCCGGCCTTAGACTCCGGCGCCGATATCGAAATCGTCGTGTTCCGCAACAGCGAAAAGCCCGACAGATAAAATTCGATTTTGTACTGCGGCACGAAAATCGACTGATACGAAATCTCCTCGAATTCCACGCCGCTCTCTGCCAGCGCCGCCAGCAAAGACCGCCTCACGAAGGTGCGGGAGCAGTTGTAGATTACCCACCCCGTATACGACTTCGGCAGCGAACAGTAGATCGCTGCACCCGCCAGAACCACCGCAATCATACCGGCCAGGTAAAATCCACCAGTCGCCAGCCAAACCGCAGGGTAAAGCAACACTGGACAAAATACGATCATCAGCGTCAGCCAGTCGTTGCGGGAGGAAAACAGATGCGGACGCGATTGGCTGTTGATCAAACCCAGAATAACAAAATAGAGTGCCGGGGGCGCGATATTCAACGCCAATTTGAGCACCAGAATGACTTGCGCATTTGTTTCCATCAGACCTTATTATAATCTATCGGTAAAAATCGGGCAAGATATTATCGGAATTTGCAAGTTTCATTAAGACGGATTCCACGACTTTGGCCGGATCAGGGCACCAGGTGAATTTTATAGCTGTCGGGTTCGCCGAATTTTTTCAGTGCCTGGTCAAATTCCTCCAGCGGATAGCGATGACTGATAAATGGTTTGACATTCACCCGCCCTGCTGCCAGCAGGTCGACCGCCGCGCCGACGGTGTGCGGATTAATGAACGAACCCCGAATCGTCCACTCATTAGAATAAATTTCATACGGACTGATTTCGAGCCGATGTTCGGGATCGACCACGCCGAAAAAGACTATGTTTCCCCCCCGCCGGGCCAGCGAAAAGCAATGCTGAGCCGTTTGGGCGAGGCCTGCCGCTTCGAAAACCACATCTGCGCCTTGAGGATCAATTTTGCGCACTTCCTGGCCGACGTCCTGAGTTTCCGGATCGATCGCCGCGTCAACCCCAAAATCCAGCAAAAGTTTACGCCGCTGGGCTACCGGCTCCGAAACGACGATCTTCCCCGCACCCGCCAGCCTCGCCAGTTGGCAAAGCAGACCTCCAATCGCACCGCCACCTAACACCGCTACAGTCTGACCGGGGCGAATCCCCGCCTGTTCGATCCCGTGCAAAACGCATGACAACGGCTCGGCCATCGCTGCTTCGTCAAATCCTACGGAATCCGGCAGAAGATACGCCTGGGCCTGAGGTATTGCACAAAACTCGGCAAATCCACCGTTGCGTCGAACTCCGATCGGGTCGAGCTGTTCACACAGATGTTCGCGGCCTGATCGGCAGAATCGGCACTGGTGACAATAGACGTTCGGGTCCACGCAAATCCGATCGTTCTCCTTCAAACGGGTCACCCCGGCGCCCACTTTCACCACCGTTCCGGAAAATTCGTGGCCTGGTATTAATGGATATCGCACCGGGTACTTACCCTTGAGAATGTGAATATCAGTTCCGCACAGCCCGCACGCCGACACTTTGACCACCACTTCATCGTCCCTTGGAAGCGGCTCAGGCTCCTGATCGGTAATCGAATAATCGTTCACCCCGTTGAAAATAATCGCTTTCATGACGGTTTTCCTCTTTTAATTAACGATTATTTTACATAGATCCCGGGCCTGAAACCATCCTGAATTTTCGTGTCGTAAAAGTACTTGAAAAAATCGCCGTCCTGCCGCATATTAAAGTATAAGGAAATGAAAGACAGGGGTTCTGTAAAATACAAGTAAAACATAAAGGTGATCTTAAATTCCATGGGGCGTGCTTCACCGGGTCACGACCTGATTTGTAATGTTGCAACACTCGATCATCAAGGAGTCCTGGAATCATGAATTTCGAGAACACTAGCGTCATGAGTTCGATTCGTCTGAACGAAATTCTTTTGGTGGAAGATAATCCGGGCGATGTACGGCTGACACAGGAAGGATTGAAAAACACCCGAACTCCCCACCGGCTGCATGTCGTTGAGGACGGCGTGGAGGCATCTGATTTCCTGCATCGTCAAGGCCGATACGCCACGGCGCCCCGTCCCGATCTGATTATCCTTGATCTGAACCTTCCCCGAAAAGATGGTCGGGAACTCCTTAGGGAACTCAAAACCAATCCCAGCTTCCGACGAATTCCCGTCGTGGTCCTCACATCCTCCGACGCAGACGAGGATATTTATTGCGCCTATGATCTTCACGCCAACTGCTATATCACCAAGCCCGTGGATTTCAAGATGTTCATCAAAGTCGTCAATGCCATCGAGGATTTCTGGTTCACGATTGCGAAACTATCGGATAAGTAACAGTCAGGTTCGTGTGGAAATATGATCTAACGCATCAATCGAAGCTGTTGATTGCTCCCCCGCTGAAATTCGAACGATGTCGGAAAGATTTGACCGACGATGCCTCGTTTTTTCAGGTCGCTAAGAAGTTGATCCATCTGTCCGTAAGGTTTAGCCTCCGGGCCCTGAAGCGGATAAATCCGCACTTCCCGCAAGCAGACCCGATACAGTTCGATCAGAGACGCCAGATGAAATTCATAATCGAAATCCTGACAATAAGTGAATAAAAAATGGCCGCTTAAAACAAGATCGAAACTCGCATCGGCAAACGGCAGAGACGGCAGTGACGCCTTGACATACCTGCCTTGAGTAAAGCCAACGGGATAATCACGGGCAAATCGTTCCAATGCCGCTGTTCGATACTCCTGGAGAGCGGGAATCGAAGGGTAAAAATTCCATTTGTACAGGTGCGGAACTTTCCGCATCCGTTCGATCACATGATCAATATCGTTTCGACCTCGCTCATATAAAAATTTCGCGTCTTTCCCGTACATCGGATCGCAGGCGACCGCTTCAAAACCCAGATTCACCGCTTCGGCAGTAAACGACGAGGCACCGGCCGGGCAGTCAAGAATCTTTGAGCCCTTCCACGCCGACAGATCGAAATCGAATATTTTCTGATATTCCGCCAGAGTCCTGCCGTAAAAAGCGACCCGATCCAGTTGTAAAGCCGTTTCCATAACCGATCCCATATATATTAACAAGATTGTAAAACATCCCCCGCAATGTACCATTTATTTTATTTCAGCCGCAAATTTGCGTCAAGGATACGCGATGCACAGTCCTATTTCAAACGCCCGCTTGACATTGGTCGAATGGCATAGCTTATGCTTATTCGCCCCATGAACCGCCCGGAAGAATCGATACTCTTTTTCAGCATAGCTTAATCTGATCACAGTGTTTTGACGAAATAGTATATAATAATATGATTGTAAAAGGTTAAAGACTATCTGTCTCTTTGGAGTTTGGCATGGCAAATTCACCCATACCGTCGGATATCGAAATAGCCCAAAGTGCGCAAATCTTACCCATCGAAAAGATCGCCAAAAAGGCCGGCTTACTGGAATCCGAACTGCATCTTCATGGTCATTATAAAGCCAAAATCGATCCGGCCCTTCTTTACCGGCTGAGAAATATCAAGGACGGAAAATTCATCATCGTCACCGGCATCACCCCCACGCCGCTGGGTCAAGGCAAGACGGTGACAGCCATTGGACTGGGCCCGGCCCTGGCGAAAATCGGATCGTCGCTCTTCAATACGATGCGTGAACCAACCCAGGGCCCGC
>CAYMXC010000159.1:0-6889 GCA_964394135.1 uncultured Phycisphaerae bacterium | reverse complement strand
ACGGCGACCTTCGTATGGTCGCTAATCGGCGTGGGACAGGTGAAATCCGCTATACTCGGATCGAATTTTTGGATTTGAATCGCCGGCCAAAGCATTTGATTTGCGGGGGTGAACCGCTGGTCGTTCGACTTCATTATCACGCGGATAAGGCGATTCACAATCCTCATTTCAATGTGTCGATTTTTACCGATTTGGGCACAAAGGTTACGGAGATGAACACATGGCACAGCGGGCGGGATATTTCCCTGCTGGAGGCCGGGGATGGATTTATCGATCTGGAGATCGAATTTCTCAATCTGGTGGCGGCGAGATACTATATCACACTATTACTTGAAACTGTTGGTCCGATTCATTTTGACGTGCTGGATCGCTGCGCCATTCTCGATGTTGAAGTGTCAGATGTTTATCAATCCGGCCGCCGGATGGACAGCCGATTCGGTGTGATTTATCTTCCCTGCCGATGGGTTCTGCATGAGCATGATCACGAACCTGTCGGGAGGTTATGAGAAGTGAAAAAAAGTGATAAAGAATTGAAGATTGCCTTTGTGAGCCAGCCGTGGGATCACGTGGTAGTTCCGGTGGATAACGGATCGATTCCGATCTGGACATACGAGGTGGCGAGACGGTTGAGTTCGCAGTGCAGATGTCTGATATACGCCAAACGGAAGCATGGTCAGCCGCGAATTCAGACTTACGATGCGGTGACCTGTATTCGCGTTCCGATCCTGCGGGACCTGCTGGCGCATAAATTCATTCGCCGGATTCCTGGGTTGGATAAGCCCCGCATGCCGTTTTTTTCTCGCAAGGCGTATCATTATTTTTATATTCGATCCGTTGCGCGAAGCCTTCGACTGCAGCGGTGCGATATTGTTCATATTTTCAACTTTTCGCAATTCGTTCCGGTGATCCGGGCCGTCAATCCGAAGGTGAAAATCGTATTGAACATGCGTTGCGAATGGCTGGCACAACTGGACCCTGTGGTAATCGACAGTCGGCTCGATCAGACGGACATGATCATCGGCTGCAGCGAGTATATCACGGATCAGATTCGCCGGACGTTTCCCCGACATGCGGCGAAATGCCGAACGGTGCTCAACGGTGTGGATATCGAACGTTTCCGGAGATGCGGGGAGCCGACCAGTCGCAACGGTTACAAAAGCCTACTGTTTGTGGGACGAATTTCTCCGGAGAAAGGGCTGCACGTATTGATCGACGCGTTTGCCATTGTGGGGGCGTGTTATCCGTCCGCTCGATTGGTTATCATTGGTCCGGACGGACCTGCGCCGCGAGAATTTATCGTCGGGATCAGCAGCGAGGAAAAAGTTCGTGCGCTTGAGCCGTTTTGCAAGGGCAATTACCAGTCGCAACTGAAGGCGAGGCTGTCGCCGTCGATTGCGTCGCGGGTACAGTTTACGGGGCCGATTTCAAACGAACGTCTTGTTGAATTTTATCGGGACGCGGATGTTCTGATCAATCCATCGTTCAGCGAATCGTTCGGACGAAGTCTGATCGAGGCGATGGCATGCGGGGTGCCGGTGGTTGCTTCGCGAGTGGGGGGCATGCCGGAAATTGTGGAGGATCGGCGGACGGGACTGCTGGTGGAATCGGGCGATGTCGAAGGTTTGGCAAGAGCGATCGAAGAACTTCTCGGAGACGCATCGCGTCGCAGGGCCATGGGCGCGGCGGGAAGCAGGCGCGTGGCGGAGCGATACTCCTGGGCGAGAATTGCGGATGATTTGCTTGTGTGTTATCGGGAATTGTAGGGGGAAATATTCGGCTGTGGGCAGGTCGTATTTCACACGTCAGGTGGATCGTTTTTATCGTGGTTTGCTAGAACGACGAAGCTGCCAGCTGAGCAGTGAACAAATGTTGCAATCGGCGATGATCTTTGCTCCTCATCCGGACGACGATACGCTGGGTTGCGGAGGTACGGTCATCAAAAAAATCGCGACGGGATCGTCGGTGACAATCGTTATCATGACCGACGGGGTTCGTTCGCATCGAAATCTGGTTGCGCCCTCGACACTCAGGGAGATGCGCAAGCGTGAAGCTCTGGCTTCGGCGCATATTCTGGGTGTTGAGGAACGGCGGGTGAATTTTCTGAATTTTGAAAATGGGAAACTGACAGACCAGCGGAAAATAGCAGAGCAGCGAGTTCGACGAATAATAGACCAGAGTCGGCCGGAGCAGATTTTTATTCCGTATCATGGCGACGGAGTGTCGGATCATCTTGCGACTTATGATATCGTAATTTCGGTATTACGCGGTGTCATTCGAAAACCGCAGGTTTATGAATATCCGATCTGGTACTGGGATTACTGGCCATGGGTGGGTCTGGGGGGTGGAATATTTTCAAAAGTGCGTATGCTGTTCAAGAGCGGGATATACAGCGGGTTTGGTCTGCGTTTCGTGAAAGAGTTCGGTTCAACGGTTTTTGTCGGCGACGTTTTGGATCGAAAGCGGCGTGCTCTAGAGCAGCATCAGACGCAAATGGTTCGAATGGGAAACGATCCTCGCTGGCCGATCCTTAGCGACGTGGCTGACGGCGATTTTCTTAGATGTTTTTTTCACGATCATGAGGTGTTTCATCGCAGCAGTGTAGGGGAAGGATGATTTCGGAAGGAGGATGGAAGATGAAAGTAGCGATTTTGGCGGGTGGCGTTGGGTCCAGGCTGTCGGAAGAAACGGATTTGAAACCGAAACCCATGGTTGAAATCGGAGGGCGGCCGATCCTCTGGCATATCATGATGCATTATGCACATTACGGTTTCAAGGATTTCGCAATTGCACTGGGTTATAAAGGCGATGTCATAAAAAAGTACATGCTCGATTACTGTTCGCTTCAGTATGATCTGACCATCAAGATTCAAAACGGCGATGTAATTCGCCACGGCAATGGGAATCTGGACTGGACGGTCGATCTGATCGATACGGGCATCGACACCCAGACCGGCGGAAGAATCAAACGTCTTGCGCCGTATCTGGATAATCAAACCTTCATGCTGACGTGGGGCGACGGCGTTTCAAACGTTGATTTGCACGAACTACTTGCCTTTCATCGCAGTCACGGCAAACTAGCGACTGTGACGGCAGTTCGTCCGCCGGCGCGTTTCGGCCATCTTGCTTTCGACGGGGATCGTATCGTTGAATTTTCCGAAAAGCCGCAAACCTCCGAGGGCTGGATCAACGGAGCGTTTTTTGTCCTCGAGCCTGGGGTCATGGATTACATTGCTGGTGATAAGACTCAGTGGGAGCGTGAACCGATGGAACGGCTGGCCCGCGACGGGCAATTGATGGCGTATCGGCATAGTTCATTCTGGCAGTGCATGGACACATTACGTGACAAGCGTTTGTTGCAGGAATTATGGGATTCGGGCAGTCCGCCATGGAAAACGTGGTAGCGAAAATATGTGAATATTGATTCGTTATATTTTTTGGGGGTAGGTTGGCGCAGTGAATAATACGATCATGCAAACGGGGGATTAAAAATCATGAGAGTATTGATTACCGGTCATTTGGGATATATCGGGGTGGTGATGAGTCCGATGGTTCAGGCTGCTGGTCATGATGTCGTTGGGCTGGACTGTGATTTGTATCGGCGGTGCACATTCGGCGACGAACCGCTAGCCATTCCCACAATTTTCAAGGATGTTCGTGACGTGGAGCTGGAAGATATGATAGGGTTCGATGCCGTATGCCATCTGGCAGGATTGTCGAACGATCCATTGGGTGATCTGAATCCTCAGTTGACCTATGAGATCAATTATCTGGCGTCGGTGCGTCTGGCGGAAATTGCCAAAGACGCAGGTGTTCGAAGATTTGTTTTTTCATCTTCATGCAGCAATTACGGTGCATCGGGCGATGCACTGTTGACGGAAGAATCGGCGTTCAATCCGGTGACTGCGTATGGGCAGTCGAAGGTCATGACCGAGCGGGAAGTTTCGAAGATGGCGGACGATCATTTTTCGCCGACATTTCTCCGCAATGCCACCGCATACGGTTTTTCTCCGCGGATTAGGTTCGATCTAGTGGTTAATAATCTTGTGGCCTGGGCGTATACCACGGGGAAAATCATGATGAAAAGCGACGGCAGTCCCTGGCGGCCCGTAGTTCACATCGAAGATATTGCTCGCGCATTTATCGCTGTGCTCGATGCACCGGTGGAACTGATTCACAATGAGTCGTTCAATGTTGGAACGACTTGCGAAAATCATCGCGTGCGCGATCTTGCCGGCCTGGTCGGTCGGGCCATGCCGGATTGTCAAATCAGTTTTGCCGAGGGGGCTTCGCCCGACAAACGCTGTTATCGAGTGAACTGCGACAAGATCGTGCGTGTGCTGAATTTCAAACCTGCATGGACTGTGTCGCGAGGCATTGAAGAGCTCCTGGGTGCCTACCGGAAGGTCGGCCTGACGCTGGAAGAGTTCGAAGGGCCGAGGTTTCAGCGAATCGGGCATATTCGCAAACTGATTCAGGACGGCGTACTCGACGAACGTTTGCGATACACGACTCCGATACCGGTTTCGATTTCAAGTTCGTCGCTGCAAACAGTTACAGGGGAGGCATGAAGATGGAAACACCTGATATGTCATTTACGAACCGATGTTGTTTGGCCAAATGCCGGCTGTGCATGCAAACCGGCCTGATGCCGCTGCTGGATATGGGCATTATGCCGCTATCGGATGGGCTGCTGACGGAGGAGCAACTCAGCGTCGTAGAGAGGAAGTATCCACTCGAAGTAGCGTTTTGTCCGCGATGTGCGCTGGTTCAGATTCTCGAAACCGTTCCGCCGGAGATACTGTTCGGCAGCGATTATCCATATTTTTCGTCTTTTTCGGAGACGCAGCTGGCCCATTCGCGGGAAAACGCAGTGAATCTAATCGCTACACGGAACCTGAACGAAAAAAGTCTTGTGGTGGAACTGGCAAGTAATGACGGATATCTGCTGAAGAATTTTGTCGAGAAGGGGATTGCCGTTCTTGGGATCGATCCTGCGCCGGGCCCGGCCGAAGCGGCGGAGAAAATTGGCGTGCCTACGCTGTGCGACTATTTCAGCAAGGAACTGGCTTCTCGTCTGCGCTGCCAGGGCCGACAGGCCGACGTGATCATTGCCAATAATGTGCTGGCACACGTGGCGGATACCAACGGTTTTGTGACGGGCATAAAAATTTTGCTTAAGGACAACGGCGTAGCGGTGATCGAAGTGCCGTATGTTCGCGATCTGATCGAACACTGCGAATTCGACACGATTTACCACGAGCACCTGTGTTATTTTTCCGTTACATCGTTGGATCGTCTTTTCCGCCGGCACAAGCTGTTCCTCAACGATATTGAACGGCTTAGCATCCACGGCGGTTCGCTGCGTTTGTACGTGGAGCATCGGGAGAGTGTTCAAAAGGCCGTCCGATCGCTGCTGGCGGAGGAAACAGTGCTTGGCGTGGATCAATATTCGTATTATGCAAACTTCAGTTTCAAAGTCCTGGCCATCCGAAAAGCTTTGAAGGAACTTTTGATCGGACTGAAAAACGGCGGAAATTCACTCGCCGCATATGGTGCTGCCGCCAAGGGCGCGATTTTGCTCAACTATATCGGCGTTGGCAGCGATCTGATCGATTTTGTTGTCGATCGGAACGTTCACAAGCAGGGAAAGTTCATGCCCGGGGTGCACATTCCCATCGGTGCGCCCGAGTTGATCCTGCAGAAAATGCCGGATTATGTCGTGATTCTGCCCTGGAACTTCAAGGATGAAATCCTTTCCCAGCAGGAGTCATATCATCGCCAAGGCGGAAAATTCATCATTCCCATTCCAACGCCGTCGATAGTGTGATCATTTACCGAAGGAGGTCGATTCGTGTCACAGATACATATTCAAACTAGCAATAACGTTGGGTTCGAATCGTTCGTTCAGACGTGCTTTCGGTGTCCGAATTGTGAAGCGGGCGATATGTCGATTTTCTATACAGTCGAAAATATTCCGGTTCACAGTTGTCTGCTGATGCCGACTTGCGAAGAGGCGGTGAATTATCGGCGGGGCGATCTGAAGCTCGGATTTTGCCGGTCATGCGGATTTATCGCCAACACGAGGTTTGACCCGGCTGTGCATGAATATTCCGAACGGTACGAAGAGACTCAGGGCTATTCCAGCTGTTTCAACGCCTTCGTCCGGTCACTGGTCAATCGGATCATCGACTGTTACGAGATTCGAAACAAAAGCGTATTGGAGATCGGCTGCGGCAAGGGTGAGTTCCTCACTCTTCTATGTCGGGAGGGCAATAATCAGGGGATTGGTATCGACCCAAGTTATATTCCCTCCCGCACGTCTGCCGACGAGGCGAAAAACGTCACATTTATCCGCGATTTTTACAGTGAAAAGTATGCCGATTTATCTGCCGATTTCATCTGCTGCCGACATACACTCGAGCATATCGGACCTACGGGGCGGTTTCTTCGGCTGATCCGAAAGGCGATCGGCGATAGAACCGAGACGCTGGTTTTTTTCGAGGTTCCCGATGTGACGCGTGTTTTGCGCGACGGCGCATTCTGGGACATTTACTACGAGCATTGTTCTTATTTCAGTCCCGGTTCGCTGGCCCGGGTTTTTCGGGCGACCGGCTTTGATCTGGTTGATCTGGACCTGGACTATGATGATCAGTATCTGCTGATCACGGCACGACCGGCGCGGAGAGCCACGTGTATGCGATTTAAAATCGAAGACGATCTGAGGTCACTTGCTGTTGATGTTGCGGAATTCAGGAACGTCTGTCGCAATCGAATTGCGCGATGGCGAAAGTTTATTGCCGATGCGGTCGAGAAAAAACACCGCGTGGTTCTGTGGGGCTCGGGTTCAAAGGCGGTAGCTTTTCTGACTACTCTTCAGATGGATGTGCCG
>CAYMXC010000158.1:0-6922 GCA_964394135.1 uncultured Phycisphaerae bacterium | reverse complement strand
CCGTGAGTTCGTGAGTCGGCACGCTGTAATCGATAATGGCCTGAGGAGTGACTCCCAGGTATTTTGCCTGGGGTACGCAGAAGAATCGGTTCAGATGCGCGTTGTTGCCGGATCCGACTTTCAGCGTTCGGTAGATGTTCATATATCCGTAAGGATCGCCATCGGTAAACGCATAAACAGGCAGTTTATATTCGTCCGCCAGGCGCCGGATGAATCGCCGGCAGGCCCGTGACGGGACGCCGCCCATGCTGATCATGATGCAGTTATGTTCGTCGAAAAAATCCTCTTCCACCAGCCGGTCGAACATACCCCCGGTTTCAATCGCCAGGACAAATTTCGCTTTCGTGCGAAACGCCAGGTGTTCCACCGAAGACGGCACTGTATATGCACCAGAGCCGAACTGGCTGCAGTCGATTTCAATTTTCTTGCCGGTTTTACGTTGCCGATCGACTACTATCAGTCGGCCAGCGATGGCTCCACCGTGTTCTTCCGGGCGAAACCGCATTACTTCCCGCGTTACATCCAGCATGGCTTCAATATCGTCCATGACCGTGTCGGACTCCGGCTGTTCGTGGAACATGGCTTCACCCCAGTTTTTACTCTGGTAGTATGCTTCCCTTTTCGTCGCATGCCGATCTGTTTCTACCAGGTCTTTCGACAACGCCATCATTCGCAGCGTCTGGGCAAAACTTTTGACCGTATTGACCGTCAGTGTCCTGACTTTGTTTTTGCTCTGGATTTGCAAATAGCCCTCTTCCGGCGCATACCGCACATTCGTCAGCGCTCGAATCGGAAGTTTCATCGTCGGCTTGCCCCCTACCATGATCTTCTGGTATACGCCGTCCGCCGTTTTCTTGATTTTATCCAACACATTTGTACTCATGAACGCTCCTCAGATAACAGGATCAAGCTTTTACTTTTTATCGGCCCCGGACTGTCCCGTCAAGAAATCAAACGGTGTGGGGGCAAGTTTTTTGAACTGTAATTATAGTCTGTCCGGCGGCAGAATCGAACCAAAACAGATTGTAACGTATTGCGCTACATGATATTTTATGAAAATGATTTTATGGATATCGGCTCACAGGTATTTGGTCCGTTTGTTGAAGTGGAAAATATATTGACGAAGGGATAGAATTAAATGTTCTCAAGTGAACAAAACACTGGGATTTTCATCCGGCAGTCGCCAAGACAACTCAAGAGGAGCTTGGGGTAACTTAGCGACTAAAGGTTGATATCCCGGTGTTTTTTTAATGCGCGGAATATCCTTGAATCAGGCTGCAGAGATCATTTTTATGATGGAACCGCAATCCGGGACAGGAAAGTTTTCTGTCGGGCAAACCAGATCTGCATGAGTGGCGATAAAAGGCATGCCTTTCAAAATCAACTGGCACGCCTTTTCCACCTTCGCGACGCTTGCTGTGGCAAGCAAAAAAATCCTTGCTCCCGCCCGTTGATCGGTCAAGTAAAGAATCGTTGCCGCAGCGGAGGTAAAAATCTCCGTCGGACCAGCAGGGATGTTCATCTTTTGAACTTTCAGGGCATGTACGTCAACAGACAGCGCAGAATTATTGGTCAGCAGTACAAATTGGTTTCCCTGCTGACGAACCGCGTTCAGAAAAGACACCGTTCCCTCGAACAGGCGATCGCTCAGATACAGTGTTCCGTCCAGGTCCAGTAGGAAGGTTTTAATATTCTTAAGGTCTTGTTTCATGCCAGAACGATTATCCGACGTGCCCGGGAATACGTCCAGATTGCTCGGTTTTTTTCTTGATGATAACAGATATGTCTGTCTTTATCTCTCTGGACCTCAGAGAGTTGCGTATTTTCAATCGTCTGGGAATTCTCATGGTAGAAATAAATAGAGTCAAGGTGTATAATATAATAAGCCATCGGGGAGTTTCTTCCAAAGGGGTTAAGATAATCTGGGAAACCAGAATATTCAAAGACGCCTGAGGGAAAAAAGACCCGGTGGCTATTTTTTTAACCTTTTTTCCCTTTTCTTTCCCGTTTCGTTCGTTGCCATGTTTGCATCATCAAACCTTGCAGTTGACGTTTCCAGCGGCATGATTTAGACTCTGGTTCCATTATCTTTTTGCAAAAACGAGGTGGCTTCATGCTGACTGGACAGGAATTGATCGCAGATATCGACCGATGTGAAATCAGCCACGGGCGGTGCGCACTATGGTGGTTGGGGCAGCACAGTTTTATTATCAAATTGGGCAAAAAAATCATTTATATCGATTTGTTTTTAACGCCGCTGGCCAGCCGGCAGGTGCCGTCAATGCTCAGAGCCGATGAAATTCACCACGCGGATTTTTTCCTGGGAACGCACGATCATACGGATCACATCGACCGTGCCATCTGGCCGGCACTGGCCGGCGCGTCGCGCGAGGCGAAATTTATCGTGCCAGAATTGCTGCGAGAACAACTGGCTGGGGATTTGAACATTCCTTTGGATCGATTTATCGGATTGGACGACGGTTCGAGTTTTAGCAGCGATGATCTGACGATCACGGGCATCGCGTCGGCGCATGAGTTTCTTGACCGGGATCCTGTCAGTGGGCATTATCCGTATCTGGGTTATGTTATTGAAGGCAACGGCTGTAAGATCTATCATTCTGGCGATTGCTGTATTTATGAAGGCCTGCAGAGCAAGCTCAAAAAGTGGCGGTTCGATGTCGCGATTCTTCCGATCAACGGCCGGGATGCCCGGCGGCTGGCCGGCAACTGCATCGGCAATATGGTGTATCAGGAAGCTGCCGACTTGGCAGGGGCAATCGAACCGCGACTAACAATTCCCGCTCATTTTGACATGTTCGCTGCCAATCAGGAAGATCCGAATCTCTTTACAGAGTATATGAAAGTAAAATATCCGCATCTCCGGACCGAAATTTGTCGTTACGGTGTCCGCCTGGTAGTATAAAAATCGTTGTTCTCATGTTTCCCGTTTTGTCGTTGTTTCGTTTGATGCGATTTTGCTTTAATGGGGGAAAGAAAGATTTAAAATTCAGGGAATTGACAAAGTAAGGTGACGAAGCTATATTCTTTAAAATACGTTTTAAATCTGGAAACAAATGGCTGTATTTCAGCCGTGGCGCACTTCCGAGCCGGTGAAAACTGGTTCGGAAGTTTTTTACCGGGGAAGAACAAAAATCGTAAGACTCTGAACAGAAACAAGTTATGACAGACATACAGGTACAACAGAAGTTTTTGCGTGCGAAAGTCCTAGAGAACTATCCTCTCCGGCGGCCGGGTTTGCTTGGCAATTATCTGATTCGGCTGGAACTGGAAGGCACGATCATTTGCCACCCCGGCCAGTTTTTCAAATTCAGTGTGGTGGAGGCGGAAGGCGAAAATCCAAAAAGTATCAATGTAAATCGTCAAGATGTGGTATTATTTGACAAAGATGCTGTAAAAAAGGATTTTATCTACCGCCAGCCGTTGATTTCGAGGCCGTATAGCATTGGATATGTTGAGACTGAAAACAATAAAACACTTTTAACTTTTCTTTATAAAATTATCGGGGTCGGCAGTCAGAAGGTTTCGGAATTTCAACCTGGTGAATCTTTTATGGTTCAAGGTCCGTTGGGTGGTGGAGTGTTCTGGCTGCCGAGAAATGTCAAACGGGCGCTGATGGTGGCGGGGGGGTGTGGATTGCCGCCGCTATTGTTTTTAAGCGAGAGGCTTTTTCAGCAGGGAATTGAAGACGTGCAGTTATTCATTGGGGCAGCGAGCAGTGAAAAGCTGCCGTTACATGCGATCCTGCAGGCCCAGCTTGCGCCGCGAGTGGTTCAGGCGTTGCCGAAGATTTTTCAGTTGATGGGCGATAAGCGGATGCGGTTCAAGGTGGCCACGGATGATGGATCCGAAGGATACCATGGCTTTGTCACGGATCTTTTACGTCGGCAGGTCGAAAACCATTCGCCGGCGGATACAATTGTCTATACCTGCGGCCCATGGAAGATGATGGCGCTGGCGGCTGAGACAGCGCGGGAATACGGCATTGCCTGTCAGGTTTGTCTGGAAGAAATGATGGGGTGCGGAATTGGGGCGTGTCAGTCCTGTGCGGTGAAGATCAAATCGCATAACGAGAAAGGCTGGGAATATAAGTTAGTCTGCCGGGACGGCCCGGTGTTTGACGCCAATGATGTTTACTGGGATAAATGATGAGCACTGCAGAAATTGATATGTCGGTCGATCTGGCGGGAATCCGGATGAAAAATCCGATCCTGACCGCATCGGGTATTTGCGGCTACGGTCTGGAGTATCTTCCTTATGTCGATTTGGCGCGCATGGGAGCGTTTACCACCAAGTCTATCACCTTTGAGCCACGGGACGGCAATCCGACGCCGCGCTTGGCGGAAACGCGGGCAGGACTGCTCAACAGTATTGGTCTGGCCAACGTGGGCGTGGAAAAGTTTATTGCGGAAAAATTGCCTCAAACCCGCCGGCTGAATATTCCCATCTTCGTTAATGTCGCTGGTAAAACGATCGAGGAATATAAGACGGTGGCGGAAAGGTTGGCCGCACAGCCGGAAATTGCCGCACTGGAACTGAATATTTCCTGTACTAATGTAGCGAGCGGCGGGTTGGAATTTGGGATTGATCCGCTGCAGGCTGGGAAATTGATCGCAGAAATTCGCAAGGTGGTCAGGCGGACGAAATTGATAGTTAAACTTACTCCGAACGTGACGGACATTGCCGAGCTGGCGCGTGCGGCGGTAGACGCCGGTGCGGATATTTTGAGTCTGATCAATACACTTCGTGGCATGGTTATCGATATCGAGACGCGGCGTCCTGTTTTACCGCGTGGCGTGGGTGGGTTGAGCGGGCCTGCCATTAAACCCGTAGCGGTGTACTGTATCTGGCGGGTGTATCGCGAGGTGGCCCAGGCGAGGAAAATTCCGATCATCGGGATTGGCGGAGTGCAATTCTGGTCTGACGCGTTGGAGTTGATGCTGGCCGGCGCGACGGCGGTGGCGTTGGGAACGGTGATGTACGCCAATCCGGGAGCGCCGATCGAGATCATCGAAGGTTTGGAAGCGTATTGCCGGCGGCACAAGGTTTCGCGAATCTCGGACCTGGTTGGTTCGGTCGAACCGCCGCGGTCGCAATGAAAAATGAAAACAGTCGGACAAGCCATGTCGGACTTTACCAAGAATACAGTCGAACAGATTCCCGGGCGGATCAGGGAGATTCTTATTGGTCGCCGGTTGATCGAGCCGGGCGATCGTGTCATGGCGGCGGTGTCGGGCGGAGCGGATTCGACGGCACTACTGGTAATTCTCAATCATCTCAAAAAGGATATGTCATTTGATCTTTCCGTTTGCCATCTCAATCACCAGATTCGCGGCGAGTTGGCGGACGCGGATGAACAGTTCGTCAAAGAACTGTGCGAAAAGTTGCACGTACAGCTGTATCTCGAACGGCGGGATGTACCTGCTATTCGTGAGCGAGCCGGCGGATCGCTTGAAGAAGTCGCCCGGCGAGTACGCTATGAATTTTTTGAAACGGCGGCGTGTCGATTGAACGCTAATAAAATTGCTTTGGCTCATCATCGGGATGATCAATGCGAGACGGTCGTTTTCAATCTGTGTCGGGGAAGCGGCATTCATGGCCTACGGGGCATGCCCATGCGACGAATTTTATGCGACAGGGTGGAACTGATTCGGCCGATGCTGACTTTGTCGAAATCGGAGCTGGAGGAATATTTACAGGCCCATCGGATGGCGTGGTGCCGCGACCATACCAACGAGGAATTGCGGGCCAGCCGTAATGTGATCCGCCATACGGTGCTTCCGGCGATGCGAGCGGTTCATCCGGCGGTTCAGGAACATTTGTTGGACCTAGCGGAGCAGGCTGGACAAATCGAGGCGCTCTTGGGCGAACGCGTTCGGCAAATTTTATCTGCGAGCCGGCGCGAAGGCGAGACCATTTGCATTGAACAATGGCGAATCCGCACGCTGCCGGAGTTACTGGCTGGCGAAGTGGTTCGAGCGATGTTGATGGAGATCGGGGCTGGTTTGAGCGACTTCGGGTCTCGACATTTTCGGTATATTGCCGGCTTGTCGGGTCGGATGGACTTACCGGCAGGCATGGTTGCGCGGACGGAACACGGCTGGCTGATGATCGGGCCGAGAGCGACCAGGGAAGTGCAGTATGAATTGTCGTTACGGGTGATGGATTACGACGCGCTGATTTTCAAGAATTTTTGCCGGACGAAAAGCAGATTTCAGGAAATGGTAGATGCCGATAAGGTCTGTGGTTCGCCGGTTCTGCGGTTGGGTCGGGAAGGCGAACGGTTTTGGCCTCTGGGTGCGCCGGGGCACAAGAAAGTCGGTGATTTTTTGACCGACGTCAAGGCCGGCTGGTCGGCCAGGCCAGCAACCGTGGTCGCCGACGAGAAAGGTATCATCTGGCTGATCGGCTGGCGAATCGACGACCGCGTGAAAGTAACGAACGAAACGAAAAGGTTGCTGCTCCTGGAAGTAAAAGAACAACATTACAAGACAGGGAAGGAAGAAGGAACATGAAAAAATTTTCGGCGATTTTGCTGCTATGTACGATCTTGTCCTGCCAATTATCGCATCCAGTTCATGCCGGTGGTCGAAACCTGACCTTTTTTGCCTGGTCGGACAGCTGTCGAGCGACAAATTGAGAAAGACGATCGAAAAATTGGAAATGTTGATCAACAATTGCGAAAAGTCGATCGAAAAAAGCCAAAAATCGACCGATTTTGGGTCTCCGGAGATTAATGATATTTATCGGGCAGTCCTTATCGCTCTGCGGCAATACGAAAAAAAACAGCCGACAAGACGGCCTCATTTTAAGGTTGTGAAAAACGCGGGTTAGCGGGCGAGACTTTGGCTGCGGAATTTTTGCGGACTCAGCCCTTTCAGTTCCCGAAAAACACGGGAATAAT
>CAYMXC010000157.1:0-6929 GCA_964394135.1 uncultured Phycisphaerae bacterium | reverse complement strand
ATTAAATTGCAGGCCCTCAACACCATTATTCGCAACAATCAACGCATTACTGTTATGATAGAAATGAAACCCATACCACCCGATGATCGAACCCCAACCTTCACCGCCGTCGCCGCCGGTCAATTCATTAACCCGTATTGCCACAGCCATACGGTTATTGCCTATAATCACGAGCAAACGGATATTGACGCCTTGCTGAAATACCTGTATAGTTCGCTGTTCTGTCTGCCCTACATACTGCCCCCACGCCATCGATGGAATGGTAATCCCTGAAGCCTGCTCACCCGGTAACGGTACACCTATGTTATATGGCGTAATAAAATCGTTCGGAAGTCCCTTTATCCTAACCTTCCCATCAGGATTCGTCTTTCCGACGGTCACATTATCAAAAATGGAATCATCTATATTATTTGTAAATACCTTGAGCACTTCTAGGCCATTTGTGCCTTTCTGGATCGTCACATTATCCGTCTGCACCTGCGGCATCACGGTCGTCGCCGACAGATTCAGTTTCCCGCCGCTGGTCATCTGCACTTCCGTACCGTTGGAATCCAGATAAAACATCTCGATCACGCCGTTAACGTTTTTACAATACATCTGTGCCCGTCCGGCGATCCCGCCCGGCGTTCCCACGGCAGGCATGGAAATAACCCGATGTCGTCCGCTGTCGGCGTCGTTGATTCCGCCATGTTCGCGCTCAAGCCGTTCCTGCACGGCGATTTTAAAATCCCTGATCGTCTCATCAAGATCACGTATCGGCAAAGTCCCTTGTGGCTTCGTTGCATCATATATCGTCATGTTCGTATCTCCATCAACTCAAAAAAGACCTTTCAGGCTTGTAGCCTTTGCCCAACTTATATATCCCTATACCGCACCGCTCCCGGCTGGCTCCGCAGGTTACGGCGTAGCTTTTCGATCTCCGCCTCATACGCCTGCTGATGCAGAGTAAATATCTCCGCCATCCTATTATCCTGAGCCAATCGCCCCAGGGCCAGACGGGCCAGCACCCCTTCATAAACGGCCATCCGGTAGCGGTCCTGAAATCCGATCGGGTTTAAATCCTCCGGATGCACCAGGTAATAATCCAGATTCACGTCCACCGGTTCCGCCGGCGTCGGCCAAACCACCATGAAAAGCGAATTTCTGGTCGAAGCCTCTATACAATAATGCGTCGGGGTCCCGATCACGCTCTTTACCCGCCTTGCATAATCGTCGACCGATAATTTTTCCAACTTCCGATCCCCGACATATACCACGATTTCACTTTTGAACCCTTCCGGCAATATCGCCCCTCGTCCAGGCTCGATCCTCAGCGTCCGCGTCGCATCAAGGAAATTTTCACGTGTCGATAGGTCCTTGAGTACCTCGATAATCACAACGTCAAGGTCATCAGCGTTCGTCACCGCCTCCGGCATCCGATGCAGCACAAATTTTACGATATCCGCTCGTTCGATCATTTTTTTCACCCGCTAAAACGGTTTTTGGACTTTTGTATTTAGGCTTTAGCCGAAAGAATCGACCTGCTGGCCGATGAAAAAGACCAAAGGTCTATCCTCACACCTTCGGCGCATCCATTTTCCCTCCGTATGAAGCGATCATGATATTTATCTGCTCCTCATAGAGTGCCTTATGCGACTGCGCCGCCGCCTCCGTCGCCAACCCCTTGGTCTCATAGACCTTGAAACATACACCCTCTATTACTGCTTCTTGGAAGATTTCAGGAAGCTCAATCGCTTCGGTATTCCCAGTCGTATACGACCTGTATACTGATAGTTGTGTTGATGTTGCAGGTGTCGGATGAACATATAGCTCGAAACCGTGTATACAATACCGAACCGGTGAACCTTGTGCCGAAGCGTATTCCTGCCAGTTCTGCAATTCAAACAGCGAACATCTGGCCAGTTTGACCCCGTTCGGTCCGACTACGCTTTTAACGTCTCTGCACCGTCTAACATTGGCCGTGTCCGTCGATGCAATCAGCGACGTTTTGCATTGGCCGGACGGCATTGTAATCTGCTGAACATCCTCTAAAAACGGGAATCTGTTGGAGATATCTATCAGTACCGTCCTGAGGAGTTCATTGATATCGAAATCCTCGCGATTCGTTCGATTTTTGACTTTTAAATGCACTTGCGCTTTATCGATTGCCATCGTATGTCTCCTTATACGCCTTTTTTTGCCGCCAATAAGCCGGGCAACAGGCGATGCCGCCCGGCCTGTTTACTAAAATGATACGCCTACAGCGAGCCATCAGCGATAGTGATGGGTTTATCCGGTTCGATCACTGTATCGACAGTAATCACGCCGAAATCCTCGTTGTTGAACCGCGTTTTACCCGCAGCATAGACCAACGAGGTCATCACGCCCCATTTCTGTTTATAGTCGAACTGGTCTTCCGTCCAGTCCGGCTCACGAGCGATAGCATGCACCCCGGCTTGAGCTCCGCAGAAAAGTGCACGGGCCGCATACACGCCGCTGGCGAGTTTGTTATTGGCGTTGGTCACCGCCTCGAATCCCTCCGAGGCTGCAGAACCACCCTCGCCCTTGCGGGTGATGATTCGTTCATATTCCTGAATCACCACGCCATCCCAGACGCCAAGCGCCCCTGAGAACAGCGGGTTTTTTACGCCGCGTTCGGAGGCGTCCTTCTGTGCGGCGATCCAGTCGGTTTCTGCTTTGAGCGCCTTGACCTGGTAGGGATGCACGAACATCACATAGTAATCCTTCTTCATTTCTTCGACGAAAACCGGTCGGATGATCGGATTGGCCATCTGAGCCATACGTTTGACGGCGGATATGACCTGCGTGCCAAACAAGTGCGGTTTATCGGTATTGGTCAAATCCTTATGGTAGTCGACCCGCGTCAGGACGCCGGACTTGGTCTGTCCGCCGATCCATTTTCGGTTCAAGGATGGCGACACGGCGGCCACAATATTCCCGTCGTCATCCTTAATCCACTTGTTCCGCAGACCGGACAGGGCCAGAACCGTATCATTATCGATCATATTCTTCATCCAGTTGGCCAAGGCCGACCGTGCACAGGTCCGCAGATCGTACATCGTCCGCCGTTCGGTCATTTCACCGGCAGGCCGGACCGCGTGTTTCCGTTTGTGAACGGTAATCGCCCAATCGTAGAACTGCAGAGCCTCTTCATTGCCTTCCATGGTCTCATCATCAAGTTTACCTCCGCCAGTCAGTTCCATCATCAAATCGAAGTGAATCTTGTCGCCCTTCTTTGTCTTCAAGTCAACTTTTTTCTGGATGATGGAATCGGGACTGGTCCCGACGTATTTTCCGAAATAAAGCCGCTTCATCGCCTCGCGATAAAGGGTTGCCGACCAGATCATAGGATTCATGGTCGAATCGTGTCTAATTGCAGTATCAGCCATTTTGTTTTCTCCTTTGGCAAAAAAAAACGCCCTGCAACGGCCTCGTCATGAAGCTCATTGCAGGGCGTCCGGTTTCGGGTGGTCCCTGTAACTATTTAGTTGTGTTTGTTGTTTACGTTACTTCCAATTCCCGCTTTCGTTCCTCTTCCAGCAGCCGTTCCAACTCCTCGTCGGACAGGTTCCGAATTTTATTGATATCCGGGTCTGTAATCGTGAACTGTGCGGATTTCTGAGTGTTTTTCTTATCACCGGTTTTCGGTGTAGGCGTCTGCGTCGCTCGCGACAACAACCGCTGACGAAGTTTCCGGTTGCGAATCAAACAGATCTGATAAAGTTCCTCGGCCTTATCATCGGCATTGATAATCGCCTGCTTGTCGCCTTCGGTCAGAAACTCTTCTGCTCCGGCGATGACGCTGTTAAAGTCCAGGCCTTCGCCCTCGGTTTCGACCGAATGACGTTTGATAGCCTCCTGTTCCTGCTTGGCCAGCAATTCCATCATCGCCGCTCTGGATTTTTCTGCCTCCTGCTGTTCGCGTTCTCGTTTCAAGGCCTCCTGCTGCTCTTTGATGAGCCGCTTAAGATCGGCCTTGGTCACGATACCGTCTTCGTCTTCGTCTTCGTCGCCAGTTTCTTCTTGTTCGCCTGGCTTGCCGTTCCCGGCCTTCACCGTTTCCAACTCCTTTTGGAGTTGATCCAATCGGCTGCGGAGTTCCTTTCGTTCATCGCGCAGCGTCCGAAGTTCGTTGATCAACCCGCGTCGTTCCCGTTCATGTTCGTCCGGTTCCACGTTGGCAGGTCGATCCTTCGCCTCTTCGTCCGCCTTCTTCGGCCCTTCCGGTTCGGTCGAAGAAGATTCGCCTTGTTCGGGCGTCTCGAGTTCACTTTTTTTCAGTTCCGCTTCCAATTGTTCGTCGGTCAGTTCGTCGATTCTCATATCATCGGCCATTTGCCGCGTCCTTTCTCCGGCTGATTACGGCCGCCGTGTCGCCGATTCCGTACATACTCAACACCTGTTTCGCCTCCGGGCCGGTACGGTCGACCCATCGGCGTCTATCCAATCATCCGGCCACGGGGACCGGCTGAACGCCTTTACTACTACTGCCTTGATCGGGTGATACTGCCCCTGCGGCCAACGCCGCCTGCTGCTGGGCCAAGGCCTGCTTTTGCTTGATATCCTCGATCATTTTTTCCTTATTGGGCAAGTCCGAAGCTTCCAGTACAAAGACCGGATCGACCGGAAGCCCCATCTTGATCGCCTCAAGCAACTGCTCGAACTGGGCCATTCTGGCCGTCGGGTGGCTCTGCGACTGAGCGACTTTGATTCCATACCGCCCAACCCCAAACGACCGAAGAACATTAATATCGATATTAAGCTTCTCTTCTTCTACTATCTGCGATATCTCTGCATCGGAGTATAAAAGGCTCTTTTGATCGCCCCGACCCTTGCGGATAAACTCCACCAGGGTATTGCCAAAGATTTGAAGGGAATAGTTATAGTTGTCAAAAACGATCTCATTAATGGCCAGCCCGGTCTTTTGGCGAAGAAAAATCGCCTTCCCGGATTCGCTGGCCTCCTCCTTAAATCCTTGCAAATTCGGTGAAGCCCCGGAAATATCCCGTAAATCGTTCGCCGATTGCACCGCTATCGTCATATGACCGGCAGAAAGCGGCACTGGTATGAGCCGCTGAAATTCTTTTCCCGGCCTTTTTTCGATCAACACCCCGGGTTTATTCCCGAACTGTTCAACGTTTTCCTTCTGTTCGGGCGACAATGCACCCTCATCGACGATAAAACCGGAATTGGCTGACGTATTTAAGATATGTAGCAGTTGTGATCGTCGTTTATTATGTTCTCGCTGCGGATCGATTAGGTTATCGACCATCCCCATGATATTATCACCCAGCATGTAGGGACAAAACCGGATAAACGGATACAATGTAATCCCGTCCATCGGGTCTTCGATATCCTCGAGCACCACATCACCTATTGACTTGGTCATCATCATGACCGGGGCCACGCGTTCGATCATCGTCCAGCGTTCCGGTGCCGCCCGCGTAATCGCCACCGCATGGGCCTTTTTCCCCTTCGGCACCCGCAAAAGCTCCCCGTTCGTTTGATCTACCAGGAACAGAATCCGTTTAAAATCCTTCCACCAGGTCTCGCGAACCCGGTAGGTATAGCGTTTATGAAGATTCTGAACGTTGTCCGTCCCCTGATATTCTTCAGGGTCGTACGTCGCAATCACATGATCAGACCCTTCCCCTGCCGTCAATTCGTCGACCACTTCACCGATTTCAGCCTTTTTCTTCGGATAAAGGAGTTCAAGCATGGTCTTATCAATCCAGTGCGACCGAATCACGAATTTGGCGCCATGGTTCAGATCGTACTTTTTATGTTCCCGGTCCTCGATCATGTCCAGCGGATCGATCGATTCAATGACCAGGTCACCATTAAGCGGGTCATGCTCATAATTCGCATCGAACCCGAGCCACCCCTTGCCCGTAATAACTCCCCATAGGAAGGCCATCGACTGCTCGTATTCGGCGTTGGACATATCCATCGTATGCTTGACCAGAACGGTCAACACGTCGGCAATGGGCCGTAAGCCACCTTTTTTCGGTAATACGGTAATATCCTGCCGATTCTGACGCTGAAAGCCGCTGATCAAATTGACAATCGGCATAATACGGTTGATCGTCAGCGCCGGACGTCCCTGCTCTTTCAGAATCGCAAGCGTATCGTCATCCCACTGATTCCCGAAGTAGAACTTCAGAGCCTCTTTCGCCCGGTCGATCCAGTTCTGATTGGCCGATTTCCCGGCTAACCAAAACTCCTTCACTTGTGCCGCTCGTTCTATCTCACTCATTTTTACCGCCTTCGGCTCGCACCATCTAACCGGTCTCAACTTCCTTCCAAAATCCGATACCGTCGCCTCTTCACAAAACCAGGGACCTAAGGTCTAAAGCCTATCTTATAGGTCCCACGCCACCCACGATTCCCTTTTCGGTTCCGGCTTGGTTCGCACCGGTTCTGGCTCTTCAATCTCGACCATGCCATTATCCTCGTCCGTCTCTTCGACTTCCTTGACTTCTTCAGTCACGGAAACCGCATCCCCCGGCAAATCCATCACATTGACCTTCATTTTCCTCGCCACTTTTCTATCCTTTCTTTGTCTTTACCTAAAGCCTAAAGCCTAATGCCCAAGGTCTAAGGCCCATCTTCTCCGCTCATGCACTCATCGCCGAAGCCGCCGCTCTCCGGTGGCGTTCCAGCCAGGATAATTTATTGAATTTCCGTTCCGCTCTTTCGATAGCTGCGATATCGTCCACAGCATACAACCCCATCACATAGCAGTCCGCACGATCCGGGGATCGCCCCAGCCGCTTTTTGATATCCTCTTTTTTCTCGACGGCGATTTTGCCATTCCTGAAAAAATATCTTGGACTGCATAGCTGGTTAAAAAGTTGCATATCGTCATAGGTCAATTCCACTTCGCCAATTTGTAATTTCTGTGCCGCCGTATCCCACATTTCCGCCCG
>CAYMXC010000156.1:5763-6958 GCA_964394135.1 uncultured Phycisphaerae bacterium | reverse complement strand
CCAGGTCGATCGTTCGAGGTCCCCAATGGATGCTGCGCTTTCGGCCAAGGTCCTTTTCGATGCTCTGCAGTGCGTCGAGCAGTTCGATCGGTGCCAGCGTCGTATTCACCTTCGCCACCGCGTTCAAATACGGTCCCTGACCCTCGGGCCCGCCCTCCGGCTCCGTCTCATACATCGAACTGACCGTCTCCACATCCATCTTCGGATGATCGTTCATCAGGTTAAGTGCCCGCTGGATATACCTTCCGCGAGGTTCGATATTCGAACCCAGCGCGATATAAACCTCTACACGTGAACGTTCCTTTTTCCTGCCTGCCACTTTATTTTTCCTGTTCGGCCGATTATTTGCCCGATGCCTGCCATGCCGCCGCCTCTACGGCATTGGCCAGTAGAATCCGCGTCGTCACCGTCCCCACGCCGCCCGGTACAGGAGTTATCATACCCGCCCGCTCCGCAGCAGTCTTGAACTCAACGTCGCCCACCAGACCAGTTTCGGTCTGATTGGTGCCAACGTCGATCACCAGTGCCCCAGGCTTGATCCACTCACCTTTTATCGCCTGGGCAGATCCCATCGCCGCAATAACGATATCCGCTCTCGAAACGTGCTCCGACAGTTTTCCACGCCGGGCTGTGCCCGTGTGGCAGATCGTCACCGTCGCCGACAATTTCCGATCCAGCAGCAGCAGCGCCGCGGGCTTGCCTACGATTGAGCTGCGACCCACGATCACCGTTTCCGCCCCAACAGGATCCACCCCGCTCGCCTCCACCATCGTCACCGCCGCCAGGGCTGTGCATGGAGCCAGCCGCTGTTGATTGTACACCAGAAGCCCAAGGTTCACCGGATGAATGCCCTCGATGTCTTTTTTCGGTTCGATCGCCATCTGAGCCGACCATGCATCCAGCGGTTTGGGCAGCGGTGTCAGCAAAATGATCCCCGTCACCTGCGGGTCGGAATTCAACTTTTTAATGCACGCGATCAACTCATCCTGCGTCGTACCGGCAGGCAGTTGATGGTGCTGATGTTCGATCCCATGGCTTCGCGCCTGCTTCTGCTGGTTGCGAATATATACCTCAGTCGCAGGATCGCCCCCAACCTGCACAGCTGCGATCGTCACACGAATTCCCCTCGCCGCGAATTGATCCATCGTCGCCCTAACCCGCGACGAAATCTTCTCCGCGATCGGCCTACCTTCAA
>CAYMXC010000156.1:4553-5753 GCA_964394135.1 uncultured Phycisphaerae bacterium | reverse complement strand
GGATCAGATCCGGACGATGATCGCTGATCTCATCCAGAATCTCGTCAAAAAGCGTGAATTTATAGACGTCCAGCACATATTTTCGCTCTTGGCCGTCCTGCTTGTAGAAGATTCCAATCTGACCCTTGTCTTCGCGTTTGCGATCCACACCGGTGATATCCGCCCATGCAATTTTGTTCTTGCCATAGAGGTCCAGCCCAGATTCATCCGCCACCAGACGCCGTCGACCGACAATAATAAAACCCGGAATCAGCACGATAACGGCTACCGCTCCGCCCACCGCCAAAACCTGGCTGAACAGACGGTCGCCTGCCTTGTCCGGCGTCTGATATTCGGGATTGTACCATCCGTCACGCAGGCCCCATAACCCAGCACCGATCGCCACAACAATATAAAGAATCCATCGAAACTTGCTCTTGCTCGCCATCGTCGCTACTACTGCCATAACCTACCTCCCTGAAAAACCATCCCCATTTTCCGAAAATCTGCACAAACTTCAAGCATGAATCCAATTTACCGGAAAAATATCCCCTGTTTCTTATTTTTATGATACCATATCCGTCATGAAATCTCTTTTACCCTTGTTATCATTTTTGTATGGATGCACCCTGGTTTATGCCCAGGCTCGGTTTCCTTTCAAATCGGAACTCGATCCGCCACACAATGAGACTACCGCGAGACAATTGATCGCCAACTGGTCCGCAGTCTCCTTTGATCGCTGGGCCGAAACACTTGCTAACCTGAAAATTAAAAGCAAACTCAAACCTTTCGAGCCAGTCCTCGTATCGCTGGCACTCGGCGACAATACCGCCAAACTCGATTGCTATCTCGAAGCCCAAAATGACGGCAGAATTATCCTTCGGCCCGCACGCCACCCCATCGGTAAAATCCAAATCGGGAAAAATGGATATCACGTCATCCTCATGGACGACAATCACAATGGCCGATTCGACGATTACATGGACTTTTCCTTCTCGAAAAAACCTCCTCGCCGGTTCGACTACCTCGCCGTCGATTTTTCCCGCGACGGAAAATGGCAGGACATCGACCAGGTCGAAATCCTCCCGCTGAGCCGAACCCTGGCCATCAACGGTCGGACCTATCGACTGGCAGTCGAACCCGACGGCTCCGCCGTCACGCTCACCGAACAGAAACTCGCGGAAGCCGCCACGATCATCCTGCCGCCTGATCTGGACCGGG
>CAYMXC010000156.1:0-4494 GCA_964394135.1 uncultured Phycisphaerae bacterium | reverse complement strand
TGCTTTCCGAAACCGGCTTCCATATATATAAGGATAATAAGAAAAAATATACCGTGCACGACGGCAGGTTTTCTACCGTCAAAATCGTCCTAAAAAAGGGCGACTCCAAAGGTCAATCGTGGACCCTCACCAATGTCGACCGAACCGGCAGAATCAAATATTTCTATATCCCCCTCAAAAAATCCATATCGCTCACCCTCGGACCTCCGCTGATCGTCCAGCCGGATATTCGATTCCTGCCCGATCGAAAAATTTCCGTCGATTTCGCGATCCTCGGCCAGGCCGGCGAAGTTTACACCCAGCCGCCGAAGAAAAACGGCATACCCAGTCCAGTTTTAACTAAAATTACTTTTCACGACCCCAGCGGCCGCACACTGGCAGTCGGTTCGACCCGCCCAACGATCTTTCAGCTCCCGCCAAAATATAAAGAGCGAGTCCGGATCGAATTTTCCGTCACCGTCGGACCGTTCGAAGTCATCGTTCCTAAGCCGAAATGGTTCACATATCCTCAGACCACCCAGCCGGCCGCCAACCAACTGGCAAAAATCAATTAATCCCACTTGTTTTGACTTTCGTTCTTCTTGACTTCCAGACTTTTTTAACATACCTTTTTCTTATGGGACAGATACGTCAAACACCACAGGCAAAACTGCTCGTTGCCATGCTCGTCGCACCAGACGCCATGGACAGGCTCGAACTGTTCGACCGCGCACTGGTGAGCCGTTTCGGACCGATCGACCTTAAAAGCCGAACCTGGCCCTTCGATTTCACCGACTATTACACACCGGAAATGGGCCCGAATCTCACTCGCCGATTCGTCAGCTTCGAACGGCTCATCGATCCGTCCACACTCACGGACGCCAAACTCATCACCAACGAAATCGAACTGGACCTGACCCGCCAGATGCGAGGACCGAACGCCGGCAGAATCATCAATCTCGACGCCGGTTATCTGACCCTCGGCCAGATGGTCCTGGCCACCACCAAAAGCTACTCCCATCGCATTTACCTCGGCAAGGGCATATGGGCCGAAGTCACGCTCCGATATCTCAAAGGCCAATATGTAAAATGGGATTGGACCTATCCCGATTACGCCGACGGTCGGTATAATGATTTCTGGCTGGCGATGCGCAACAAGTTAAAAGAGCAGTTGAACCCAGTCTCAACCACTGCAGGTGAAAGTCGGCAGAAGGAATTTAAAAAATGAAAACGCCCTTTTGGCAAATGATCGGTTATCTGTCCACCGTGTCCGCTGTCGGCACTTTCCTGCTCTGCTATCTTATGCGCCATCTGTCTCCGCGAATCGGATACGTCGATCGACCGGCGGGAAGAAAAAACCATACCCGCGTCATGCCCTACGGCGGCGGCATCGCAATTTTCATAACATTCGCATCGCTGATCCTGGCAGGAACCGTCCTCGTTTACTTCAATCAGTTAAGGGAAGTCCACCCGTTCGACTGGACAACCGTCCATCAGGCCGGCGTCGCCAATCGGCTCAATGAAATCGGCGGCATTCTGCTCGGCGGCCTGATCCTTCTGATCCTCGGCCTGTTCGACGACTTAAAAGACCTCGGGCCTCGATTCAAACTTATCGTCCAGTTCGCCGTCGCCACACTGGTGGTAATCGGCTTCGACGTTCGGCTGTACCTGTTCAGCCCCGGTGCACCCTTCGGCTGGATTTTGACCATCCTCTGGATCGTCACACTCACCAACGCCTTCAACTTCCTCGATAACGCCGACGGACTTTCTGCCGGAGTAGCCTTGGTCTGCACGATGGTACTCCTGGCCGTCGCCGTCGCAGGCGGACAGGTCCTAGTCTCTGCGTTTCTCGCATGCCTGGCCGGTGCGCTGGTAGGCTTCCTCTTCCACAATTTTCCACCCGCGAAAATTTTTCTCGGTGACGCGGGCAGTCTCGTTATCGGCTACCTTCCGTCTGGAGGGTCCATTCTCCCCAACTCTAACAAGCAGGCCGCTCCGCAACCCCGAAACACCGCCGTCCTGATACCGCTGATCGTCATGGCGATTCCGCTCTACGATCTGCTTTCCGTTATCGTCCTGCGACTTCGCCGCGGAATCAGCCCCTTCGTCGGAGATCACCGTCATTTCTCACATCGCCTGATGAAACGCGGCCTGTCCACGCGCCAGATGGTCTTCACAATTTACCTCGCCTCCGCCGGCACCGCTGTCGGAGCTATCCTCCTTCGTTATGTCGGCGGACTGCCCGCCATTCTCATTTTTCTTCAAACGCTGTGCATCGTAGCCATTATCGGTATCCTTGAATACCAGCCGATCAAAAATGAAAACCATTCCTGAAAAATTGTCAAATGGACTATGGGTACTCATCCTCATCATCATCGGCGTCGCGTCGATGACCTCGATCAGATGGGTCAGCCCCGCTCTGCATATTGAAAGCAACTTCGGCCCATCCCGCAATCTGACATATGCACTCGTCCTTGGGCTGGGCGTCCTGATCGTTGCATGTTTCGCCTCATTTTACAGGGCGGCGAAAATTTCCCCGTTTCTTAAAATCGCAGTCGCTCTGCTCATCGCGGGTTTATCTCTTTCCTCTTTCTTCGCAACCGACAAGGCCCTGGCCTTCTACACCGGCACAGGCCTGCTCCTGGCCCTGGGCCTGATGTTCGCAGCATGGCGACTCGCCGACGCACCTTGGAAATTTCAGCTCGCACTGATCACCCTCACCGCCCTCGGTGTCACCTTCGCCGCCAAAGCCTGGATTCGCGAATGCTGCGAATTCGACGAAACCTGGAAACAATATTACGAAACCCGCGAGGATTTCTGGGCCAAACAAAACAAAACGCTCGACGATCCCGCAGTCAAAATGTTCGAGGCACGCATCAAAAGCCGCGACAACGGCGGATTCTTCTTTCACGGCAACCTCGGCGGCATGTACCTGGCCACCGTCTGGTTCGCCAGCCTCGCCCTCGTCATCAAACGTTTTCGCAGGAGAAATCTGCCCCTCGGAAACGTCTGGCTCACCTTCGCCGTCCTTATGAACCTGTTCATCCTTTCCGCACTGATCCTCACCATGAGCAAAGGAGCAATCGCCGCTACCGCTCTTAGCGGAGGAATAATTCTTTTCCTCTGGATTTTCGCCAAAACCCTTCGCGTTCATTTCCGTTCCGCCGTCATCGCCGTCTTGATTATCCTTACCATCACTGCCTCTGCGATTGTCGGCTATGGCCTGATCCGAAAAACCCTGCCGACGCTTTCCATGGCCTACCGCTGGCAGTACTGGGTCGCAAGCTATCAAATGTTCCTCGATCATCCCATCGTCGGCGTCGGATCCGGCAACTTCGGCCATTATTATCTGCGATACAAACTCCCTGAAGCGCAGGAGGAAGTCACCTCACCGCACAATTTCATCGCTGAGGGCCTGACCGAATTCGGCGCCATCGGCGGTATCGGATTCCTCCTGCTGCCACTGGCCGTTTTCTATCAGATCGCAAAAAATCGGCCGCAGGAAAGCACCACGATCCGGATTCACGGTCCGTCGGCGCCGCAAATCCTCCTGGCGATCTTGCTCGGCATCTTCGCGACTCTGTTTGTTTTCAATCAGACAGGCCACTTCGCATTCCTCGGCCTGGTCGCCGAATATCTGCCGTACCTCATTATCTTCCCCGCCGCTTTCGTTCTCGCCGGCATCCAGGGCGACCGCTTCGACGAAGTTGACCCGCAAAGCCCCGCTCCTGCCGAAATCCTCTGTCTCGCCGGCGGACTTATCGCATTTATCCTCGGCGACATTGTCAACTTTTCACTCGAGGAACCCTCTACCCAGTTTTTGTTCTTCTTCATTGCGGGCCTGACTCTGGCTGCATCTTCACCACGACCTGCCACAAAAAACGACGCTAACGTTTCACCCTCGCCAATACGACTCATCCTCAAACCCGCCGTCTGCCTCGGGTTCATCTTCGTGTACTGTTACTTCCTACTGGCCCCCGCCTTCCAAGGTGAAAACGCCGCCATAGCCGGTGCAAAAAATACAACCGCCTCCGATCCAGCATTCGATTCGACCTACCAAACTTATGCCGATCTGGCACGCCGATACACCTACGACGCCCATCTTTGCGACCAGACCGGAAAACGTCTCATCGATATCGCAAAAACATCACCTCAGCCGATGCCCATCGTCGAGCAGGCATTACCATGGTACCAGCAGGCCGCCGACCGGGCGCCAAAGGTTTCCATATTCCGCGCCGACCTGGGCCAATGCTGCCTCATGCTCGCTGCACTGGACTCCGATCGGAAATTCGTCTGGCTGGATAAGACCGAATCCGCCCTCGCTCAGGCCCGATCCCTGGCGCCGCGGTCCAAAACCCTCGCCCTGACCCTGGGCCTGGTCGCCATGCAGCATCTGCAGGATCTGCCGCCGGCCGATACGGCACAAATCACCCGATTGACGAACCTGGCACGAAAAAATCTAACCGACGCGAAAAATCTCGACAGGGCACTGCCGCCAGCATCCCTGCATCGTTT
>CAYMXC010000155.1:0-6973 GCA_964394135.1 uncultured Phycisphaerae bacterium | reverse complement strand
ATTTTATGATCGGTTTTTATCCCGGGCTGATCTGCGGGCATTTACCCTTGCACCAACTTTTGATTTTCAGGTTCGTCCAACCCTGCCGCATGAGGATTCGCAGGACCAGAAGGTTCAGATGATCCTGACGCCGACCAAGTCGTTCCGCTTTGTATAGTTCCCTTGCGTATAATCGCTGCATGTTCTTCTTTTTGTTACAGGGTTTTACCAATAAATCTTGACTTTATGCCCTGTCGTCAATTATTTTAAAAGTTGGAGTTTGGTGGCATCTGTTATATTAATGGAGGATAACCATGGCCAAGATTCGATTGTTTACTCCCGGCCCGACGCCGGTTCCGGAGCAGGTGATGCTGGAAATGGCTCAGCCGATGGATCACCATCGGACCTCGCAGTATCAGGAGACTCTGGGCAAGGTGCTGACGGGATTGAAATACGTTTTTCAGACAAAAAATGATGTGCTGCTTTTTACCTCAAGCGGGACCGGCGCGATGGAAGGCGCCCTGGTTTGCTCCGCCCAGCCGGGAAAAAAGACGCTGTGCGTGATCGGCGGAAAATTCGGCGAACGCTGGGGCGAGGTCTGCGATGCATTCGGCATTCCCAATATCAAGATGAACGTCGAGTGGGGCAAAGGGGCTGATCCTGCTGCCGTCGAAAAGCAACTCCAAGCCGATCCAAGCATCGGGGCAGTAGTTGTTGTACATTGCGAAACCTCGACTGCGGCTGCCAGTGACATCGAAGCGATCGCCAAGGTCGTGTCCAAAACACCGGCGATTTTGATTGTGGATGCCATCAGTTCGGCCGGCGCCATGCCGATCAAGACCGACGAGTGGGGCATCGATATCGTCTGCACAGGCTCGCAAAAGGCGCTCATGCTTCCTCCTGGATTGGCGTTCGCGGTGGTAAGCGAAAAGGCATGGAAGATTATCGAAGCCAACAAGCCCAAGGCATTCTATTTCGATTATCGCGCCTATCGCAAAGCAATTAAAGATACCGATACGCCGTACACTTCGGCACTGACGCTGGTCAAGGGGCTCAATAAATCCCTGGAGATGATCCAGAAGGAAGGCATCGAAAAGATATGGGCCCGCGTGGCCAAGCTGGCGGCTGCCACTCGTGCAGCCTTTGAGGCGATGAACTTGAAGCTTTATGCCACCGATCCAGCGGATTCGGTGACGGCGTTCTGGATACCCGAAGGCGTGGATGAAGGCGCGTTTCGCAAAACGCTGCGTGCGGAGTTCGGCGTTCATTTGGCAGCCGGTCAGGGCAAACTCAAGGGCAAGGTGGTGCGTATGACAAACATGGGTTATGTCGATCAGGTCGATATGATGGGCGCACTGTCTGCTATCGAATTGATTCTGACTCGCATGGGCCACAAATTCCCGTTGGGGGCCGGATTGGCGGCGGCACAGAAAATCCTTTGCTAAGATAGCACGGCTTTATATTGCCAAGGATGACGGTGAATTGCTTGGGATTTACAAGCCGAGCAATTTGATCGCGTTTAAGCGGGCGATTTTTTGAAATACCGCTTGGCTGATTCGGCCGGTGTCTCGCAGTTCGATCAAAAAGTCAACCAGAGGCGTTTCTGTATCTGGGGCACAGATATCCGTGCCGAAAAGCAGGCGATCCTGGAATTCGTTGAGGAATTTGACTGCATATTCCGGATCGCGTTTCAGTGCATTGCAACCGCTGCCTGCGGAGAGGTCGCCATATAGGTTTTCGTACTGTCGGAAGAGTTTTGGTACGACGCCTTCTTCCTTGATTGGATATGAAGGATAGCCATATCGGTCGCCTGGTTTTTCCAGGATTCCCATTTCGGCCCAGAAGGTTTGCGAATGGGCGAGGAACGTGAGTTTGGGGAACAGTCGAAGCGATAGTTCCAGCCGCGGCAGGCCGGGTTCATCGATCAGTCCATAAAGTCCGCCGGCATGAGCCGCTATGTGGAAGGTAAGCGGCAACCCCACCTTCTGTACATGTTTGAAAAGATTCTGGACCAGAGGGTCGAGAAAGCTCAAATTTGCACAGACTTCTCCGATGCCTTTACAGCCTTGGTCGCGATAATACTCCAGAATATAGTCAAGAGGCGCATCAGCCGAATTAGAAACGGCGCGCGGGTCGATGTTGCAGAAGGGAATGAATCGATCGGGCCAGGTGCGGGCAATCTCCAGAATTTCATCGGAGGACTGTGGCAGGTAAACCTCTGGATTGGCAAACGGCAGTAAGACCGCTTTTTCAATACCGATCTTGTCGTATCGTTCGATCAATTGCTGTGGATTTGCAAAGCTCTGGTGGCCGTCGATCCTAGGCCAGGGATGTTTGTAGGCATGGCCATGTATATCGATAAACATAAATCAATTTCTCCAAATTGCTGATACTCCCGTAGATTATCATGCGTTTCAATGGTTCATGTCCAATCAAATTAGTTGTATTTTCTGATAGGGATAGTAGTAATAACAGATAGTCCGACACCGCCGGTGAACGCTGCGCATGCTCAACCGCTAGGCGTCGTCTCGTCAAGTTCGCCAGTTTTTACCTGCTGCCAATGAAAAAACGTTATGTCTATTCCAGGCCGAGAAGTTTTTTGGCATTTTCCCTGGCGATTTTGTTGAAGACCTGCTGGGTGATTTTCTTTGTGTCACGCCACTTGCGCAGGAGGTCCACCATATCGAAGGGCATATCGAAGCCGCAGAGGTCCGTTCCGAAGAAAAGTCGATCCTGGAATTCCGTCAGGAACTTCGGGCCATATTCTGGATCGCGGGACAGGGCATTTACGGGCGATGCGTCCGAGAGGTCACCGTAGAGGTTGGGATATCGGCGCAGGAGTTTCGGCACAACGCCTTCTTCTTTGATTGGTCCGGTCGGCGGCTGCCAGCCGACCTGTTCGCCGTCGGGACGGAAAACCGTTTTTCTTTGTGCCGGCGTTTCCAATCGGCCGATTTCCGCCCAGAACACCGGGCCGTGGCCGAATATGATGAGCTTCGGGAAACGCTGGAGCGTGTGCTCGAGCTGCGGCAGGCCTGGGTCATCGTAGAGGCCGAAATCTCCGCCGACTACGTCGGAGCCGTCGGTGATCACGGGGAGTCCGACGTCCTGGGCATGCTTGAAGAGATTCTGAACCATCGGATGCATCATGGGCACATTCAGCATCACTTCGCCCAGGCCCTTGCAGCCCTGGTCGCGATAGTATCGAAGCAGACGGTCCAGCGGCGCATCGACTGAATTTGTCAGGGCTCGCGGATCGATATTGCAGAACGGGATGAAACGGTCGGGATACTTGGCTGCCATATCGAGAATATCTTCGTTTGCCTGAGGCAGGTAGATTTCCGGACTGACGATCGGCAGCAGAACGCCTCGCTCGATGCCGGCGGCATCGTAGCGTTCGAGGACCTGCTCCGGGGTGCAGAACCGCACAGGCCACGGCGGAGATTTGCGATAGGCGTGGCAATGGATGTCGATGAAGCAATCGTTACTATCGAATTTATTCATAATGAATCTCCGAATTTTTCAGGTTCAAATTTCAGATTATGTTTTTATTTTCTTCGAATGCTCAGACCCAGCAGGCCGATGATTATTTCGTTGGCGATCGCCTCGATCGTGATCTTCGTCAGTTCTTTTTTGGGATCGAGATTAATCCGCTGGACGATGCCGTGGTTAAAGTCGCTGAAATATACTGTTTCATTTTGCTGCTGTAGGGCGGAATTGAGCCAGTCGTCGAAATTTTCCGGATGAACGAGGCTTACGATTTGTCTGGAGTCGTCCTTGTACGTGGCAGTAATCCGTGCATTTTCCACCCGGCTTTGCATGGGATTTGTGACACCGATGAAAAACAGGGCCAGCTCTGTCGCTTTTTCTTTCAAAGGAATTTCAAGTTTCGAGGGGAAATTATCCCACATGGACACGCACGCGACATTCGGGCCATTTTGCGGTGATGCAAAACCGATGCCCGAAGGCGAACGCAAGAGACCCTTTGCCTGCCGGAGGGCCGTATCGTCGACTTGAACAGCATTATGGCCGCATTGGTTCCAATCCCAGGCATATCTGCCGTTCAAGCGAACGCCGATGGAATAGCCCTTCGGGCGTGGAGCCATATATTTCAGAGTGTGGATTTCCGTAAGGGAAGTGTTGAAATATTGTGAAATGTCGATCGGCTCGAATTGACGCGTGATGCTTTTTTCGGTAGAAAACTTCTTTTCCGGGGCGGGCTTATCCTCTACCGTGAAATCGGCGGTCATCCACGCATCATACAGGCCCTCCTGAATGCGAACGAAAACCGTATGGCTGCCTGGGTTGTTCGTAACTTTTGCGCACAGTTTGTTATCAAAGAAAGTAACATTTTGTAACGCTTCGGAAGGATCCTGGTAATCAATGATTTTGCCGTGGGATGCTTCGATTACAAGATCATTTCCAACAACAATTTTGCCTGGAACAGCAATGGCGGGTATCGATTCGCTGCCGTGGATTATTTGCAGGTGAAGAAGTCCTGTTTTCTCGGTTTCCACGGTCAGACTGCAATGATTGACTGCCGCCTCCAATTGATATTCGATGGGGGCATTATTGAGCAGGACTTCATCGATTTGTGTGGAACGCAGCGGCAGCGTTATCTTTTTGTGTGCTTTTTGTTCGCAGTACAGAGTAAGGTTTTCTTGCGATCCATCGCGGGAATAATGGAGAGAAATGTCCTTCAGCGTAAGATCGGCATGTGTCCATTGACTGGGAAAATTCGGCGCGATATCAATTCGTTCTTCCAGCAGGTGGAAACGGATGCCGAACAGGCCCTCGACCATTGTGCGCAGATACATGCTCGATACATCCGAAAAATCCAGATCGCCACTATCGCTGACGCCGTGAGCCGTGAGGACATGGGCGGCCATCCCTGGATTTTTGCCTGTGAAATAACTATCGATAATGGCGTCCAGAATCTCCAATCCCTTATTTTTCAATCCCAATTTAAAATAGACCAAAGCCAGATGCAGATTTTCCGCAGGGAACAGCCCGCAGGTGGAATATTTCTTTGGATACCAGTTGGAAGAATAGACCAGGCGTCCTTTTCGATTCAGTGTCCTTTCGTTGCGAAGGGCGGTTTCCGTAAAGTTCAGCATCTGGTATGCCTGAAATTTGTCGACTACGCCGCAGTCGATGGCCAGATAAATCGTCGAGAGCTCCGGCGAGGGATGAATGAGTTTCTTGCCGATCGTATCGATAAATTCCGCCATCAACCCTTTTTTCGGCATCCATAGCGTCTTCTGCAAGGCTTTGTAGATTTTTTCGAATCTTTTTTTGAATACCTTATTCGGTCGTCCGAGTTTTTCCGCGATTTTCGCCATCATCAGATTGGCGATGTAATTGTATGAGCTGGATTGTGCGCATCCGCCGCCGTTATAGGAATGGCCGTCGGAAATCCAGGTGTTCAGAAAATTCTGGTACAGCCCGTCATGGTCAGGATCGAGAATCCGCTCTTCCCAGTCGAGGATGCCGGCAAGATCGTCGAATATTTCTTTGGCAAATTTCCAATCGCCTTGCCGCTGCAAATGATGAAGGGCCATATCCACAGCCACTTCCTGCATGGTGTAAATGTCGTCTCTGCCCATAATGGCGGGCACGCGTCCCGTACTGTTTTTGATCTGATGATATTGTGTGCCCTCATGATCGAGGTCGGGCCGATCCTTCCCATCATACCAGACCGCTTCTTTGCCCGGAGCCTCTTTTACGATTTCGGAAAAATGGGCTTTAATAGCCTTCTTAACCCGATCATGCCAGCCGATAACTGTCGGGCCGTACCAATTTCGCCAGCCGAGGAAAGGCGCATGGTAAGCATGTGCGCCGTGATAAAATGCGTTCTTATGCCAGGATGCGTCCATGGCCAATACCGTGGGCGGCATCGTTAAATTCAGCATATTATCCGGCGTATGTATCGTAATGGCTGATTTTTTGGCATGAATCTGTTGTTTGAGGTATTTTGTCGGATGTTCGCGATTCAGCCATTTATCCAGGACCTTTTCCTCCACGTTCCGAATCGCTACGACAAAACCATCCAGAATCTCGCCCGGGCCTATCGGCGTAACCATTTTGACGACCGGTGTTTTGGTGTCCGCTGCTTTGTTGCCAAGAAACAGTGCGGGTGAGTCGTTTTGCAGAGACATCGCCTCGCCTATTTCCACTTCCATGGGAAAGCTTGAGCCGATCCACATTGTATTGCCGTCTGCTCCCTTGAGCAGTGCCCGGTTCTTTCCACATTGCACGGTATTATTTGTGCAATCCGATGCACTGAAATTTCGTGCCTTAATCTGAGAATATTCAAGCCGGCTGATGAAATCGGTCATTGCGCCGAAACCTGTGCAGAAAAGAATCCGCTGATCGGTTTGAATTCTGTAATGTACCAGAAAACCATCTTCAGGCAGCAACGGGAAAACCGACATATTGACTTTGACGTCCGGAAACCAGGGAGAAAATTGCCGAAATTCATATTCCATCCAGCCATTGCGGAAAACGGCCACTACGTCCTCCGAATTATGGAACCAATGCGAACCGGTATCGATATCGCTGGAACAGAACGATTGGTGTTTGACTCCCGGAGTCAGAGCTATCCCGCTCATTAAAACTCCGCTTTTCGCATAGTTGCCCCATGTATTTTTCGACCAGTCGGTTACCGCTCCCATGAATAACGGCAGATCCCCGGCGAATGTGAAATATCGTTCCAGTCGATCGTCGTTCGCATGCGATCCGTACAGCGTTCGATTAAATATTTCCCGGCTGCCGATGATTTCGTATCCATTCTCTACCGGCCGATAGCGAGTTCTGTTCGATGTCATGGTTTTGTCCTTATTTTTTTCTTTATTCTATGATTTATACCGACACTATCAAATCAATTTTAGAATGCCGTTTCCTTTTAGCCCGCTAATTGATATTTCTCTGCGGGTTTCGTCCCAATTTACTCTGGAAGTGATGTCTTCCTTGTTGAAAAATACCTTGGCAGGTT
>CAYMXC010000154.1:0-6995 GCA_964394135.1 uncultured Phycisphaerae bacterium | reverse complement strand
CCGAGTGATCGTTTCGTTTCAATCCACGCTCCCGTGAAGGGAGCGACCCTTTGCCGATGGACATCGTAACATCGTTGTAATGTTTCAATCCACGCTCCCGTGAAGGGAGCGACCGTTTATCTATTAAATCATGTTATATTGGCCTGTTAAAGAACAAATTTCGCGAACATGGAAAAAGCAGAAGAATTTTTCGAAACAACGGAGGCATTTTAATTGATAATTTCTTATTCTTTTAATATTTATCATCATCGCGAATCTACCGGCGTTTTTATGGTTGCTTGACGTTCGCGGCGGTGATTTTTCGGTCAAATAATCAAAGGGCCTTCCGGATCGTAGCCCGGCTTGGCCCCTTGGTGTTCCAATCGCCGCTTCCAATTTGCGCCGAGGAAATAAAAACGCAGACTGTCTTTTTCCGGATCAATAATTGATATCAGCTTTGCTTTTAAGGACACCCACTGAGCCGGATCGATCAGACATTCGAAAACGGAATGCTGCACCCGCTGGCCGAAGTTTTGACACGCCTTGGCAACGTGCCTCAATCGCTTTCGGCCTTCGGGTGTTTCCGTGTTCACATCATACGTCACCAGAACCATCATATTTGAGAACTCCTATGAAATTGTCAAACAGCGATTTGGTATTACTTCCAGAAAAATGGAGGATAGCCGTCGAGATCGCCTCGCAAGTGTCGGGCGAGCAGCAATGCCTGGACATATGGAATCAAGCCGATTTCGATGGTTTCCTGAATAAATGGATGAGTCAATTGTTCCTGTTTGCGCTTCTGCCATGCCACCAGCACTGTTTTTCGAGTTTCATCATTCATTGTCACCGCTCCGGTTTCTGTTTGATGAAATCCTTCAGGTTTGACCTGTTGGCGATTGACGAGCGATAGCGCCAGCCGATCTGCCAAGAATGGACGAGATTCTTCCATCAGATCCAACGCCAAACTGGGTCGTCCAGGTCTATCGCGATGCAGAAAACCAACGGCTGGGTCTAAGCCTACTGATTCAAGTGCCGCAGTGACATCGTGCATAAGCAATGTATAGAGAAATGACAGAAGGGCGTTGATATTGTCCAACGGTGGCCGGCGTGAACGGCCAGTAAAGGCGAATGCGGACTTATTGGCACTGATCAAATGATCGAAGTGGTCAAAGTAAATATTGGCAGCCATGCCTTCGATGCCTCGAATTGCATCCAAAGGTGCGGGTATTTTTAAAACCTCCAGGTGATGTCCTAACAAATTTATCGCATTTTGTACATCGGTATTATTTTCACTTTGCGGTCGATCGCGTAAAGTCCGTTGCAATACCACGCGACAGTTGGCTATTTTGGCCATCACGATGGCTCTAGCGATTTCTGCGCTGGCGGTGATATCGTCGCTTCGCCGATACTGCTCCTTGCGAAGCAAAACATTGCCGTTTACCGGTCCTTGCACACGAGCCAAAAATTTACCGTATTCAGTTAGAAAAGACACTGCTACGTTTCTTTCACCGCATAAGCCGAGCAAAAACGGGCTGCATGTGACGTTACCGAAGCAGACGATGCCGCCGAGATTGTGAATCGGCAATTGCATTTTGACCTGCTGTTCGTGATGGACTTCAACCGTTTCGCCCGTCTTGGCGAGATAGGCTCCCTGGGCGGTTACAAACAAGGTATTAAGTAGTTGTTTCATTGTCGGGTGGTTCCATAGGAAGTTCACAGCCTTTTGCCAGATACAAATCGATTTTCTTGTTGACGCCGGTGATTTCGGGTTTGCAATAAGAGTAAAGCGAGCAGTGTGGACATTTTTTCTGATAGCGTGCCGGCGGCGTGATACGTCCGTCGATCAGGACATGAAGCCGATGGGCTGCCTTTTCCGTTGCGATTCGCAAATTGGCATCAAAATTGATTTCCAGTCGCCGTCGGCTTTTGCCGTAAAAAAGGGCCCCCGATGAAATTGGCGTTTTCAGATCAAGCATTTCTTCCAGGCACAGGGCCTGGGCGCAGAGCTGAACTTCGTAACCGAATTCATGTTTGAGCGTTCCTCGTTTGTATTCGACAAGGAACGGCTGCCAAAATTGAGTCGATCCCGGTAGAACGATTCCACCGGGATCGACATGAAATTCGACGACATCCGCCATACCGATGAGCCCCAGCCGGAACGATCTTAGTCGAAGTGATCGAACGATCTTAAGATCGTTTCTGCTTTCGGATTTTTCCTCATGCACGCGTTCGTGCAACGCCGTCCCTTCCGCCGTCAGAACATTGTCCTGCCAGAGGTTTTCAATGTGTACCAATGCGCATCGACGCTCGCAGAAGAGTAGATGCTGTAAGGCTGATATCGGTAGCAATTCTTCTTCGGCATACATTTATATTATTGCGCCACTATCTTGCTGAACATATAATAGTTTTAGAACTCCTGCCATGTATCCAAGAAAACTATCGTAGGCTAAATTCCAGAATCGCAGGTTAGGGAAACCTAAAATAGGCTGCATATCATATTTGACTTCTTTATCCGACCATATTTGAACACTTCCTTTTTGAATTTCATCCGGTGTGACTTTATCCCGATTTTCAATCCGTTCTTTAAGCGTTTTGTCCACAATAACAGTGAGCGTATTGGATTCGATTACTTTAAAAAGTTTTTCAACATCCGGAAATTTCATTGCCAGTTCGCATCTGCATATTTCATCTGCTATTTTGCGTAAACCATCCTGCCTGATCTCTCGTCTCATCGCCTCAGTCGAGGATTCAGGGTTTACAAGATTTTCATCGAATAATTCGCCCAGAACTCTGGCTGATGTATCAAAAGCACGATAATGCACAAGAAATTTATCGTATTGCAATCGAAAGTCCCAGATTTCTGCGTCATTGTATTTTCCAAGACGATTTACACGTCCACCTGTTTGAATGAGACTATTCAAACTGCACCGTTCTCGTAAGCCGGTTCGAAAGGATAAATCAACGCCTGCTTCGACACAAGAAGTTGCAACGAGAGTCCAGTCGTTATCTTGCTTATCCGTTAATCGTTGTTTAACACGATCTAATGTTCGTGTTCGATCGCTCGGGCATAGTGAGGTCGATAAATGTTCGACATAGCTGCGTTCTCGTGTTTCAAGAATTTTATCCGCTATCACGGCTGCGGATTGCACTGTATTGACAATGAGTAACCTTGGTCCTGGTAATTCATGCAGCCAATGTAATAAATCATCCAGATTCAATGATGTAGGATTAGAACGATAGGTAATACGATGCTTTTCGTATGATAATACATCTTGTCGGACTTCCTGCGGCACAAGTTCAGGAATCTCGATGGGAGATTCGTCGAATTCTTCCAATTTCCAGAATTTGTTTAAAGAGCCTGAACCCAGAACGATATGACAACTCCAGTTGTCTTTCAGTTCTTTCAGCCATTTCCATGCCTGAGGCCATAAATGGGCAGGTAATGCGGCATGAGCTTCATCAATGAATATGGCTGAACCCGGCAATTGTTGCAGTTTTCGTAGTGATGATGGAAGATTACTGGCCAGCGTTTCAAAAAACTGAACTGCTGTTGTTACAATAATCGGTGCGTGCCAGAGAAATGAATATTGGCGAAGTTCCAACGATTCAAATTCCGCACGGTGATGATGGGCAGCTACCACATCGTAATCTTTTTCGCCAAGACCGACCAGGGCACGTCTGTAAACATCAACCGATTGATCGATAATGTTTGTAAACGGCAGGACGACAAAAATTCTTCTCAATCCTTTATCTGCTGCTGCTTTGAGCAGGTGAGCCATCACCGCAGTAGTTTTGCCCGTCCCTACAGGACTGTCGCAGGTATATATACCTTCATTGATGTCTGCCTTGTTTTTGCATGCATTGTAAACTCGATTTTTCAACTCGGTACGATCATTTTTTTTAATATCAGCCAGGTGTTGAACATATAAATCGAGTAAATTAAGTCTTTCTCTTGGATTCAGTGGCATGCCTTCATAGGGTATCGCCTCATTATAATTCCTTGCCGTGTCATAATGATCGGCATCGACTAGGCAGGACAGAGCAAAACGGAAAAATAAAGAGCCATTTCCTTGAAGAGGCTCTAAGGAATCTATTGATGGTGGGGAGCATACGGATGTATGCATTTTTAAAAGATCATCAAGTGTTTTGTCTATATGATAGCGAGTTTCCGGATTATTATCTCGTAGAATTTCCGCATTTGAACGATTTGACTCTGCCGCAAAATCCGGTAACCCAATGTGGTGTGCATGAATTAAAGCGGCTCCTGTTGAAATGCCCAATCGATCGAGTAAATAAACTGTGCCAGCTTCCGTATGTTGAACAGGAAGCGGTCGATTGCGGATTTTTCCCTTAAGGACTGCTTGATTATCAGGATCAAGTTTACCAAGGTCGTGATATTCCGCTGCGATAGGAATGACTTTTGTAAACTGAGTTTTATTGTACCGGGCATAATGTGCAACTACATTTGCAGACTTGATTGCACGAGACACTACGCCGATTTTATGATCGACGTAGGTCTGTGCAGGAATATTCCGTTGCTTGTCCTCGCTATGTGCTAAAGGGACTTCATCTGGTTCATCAGATCGACACATTGCACTTTTCCTTTTAATTCTACCGGTAAAGTCGTTGGAACATCATAGTCTGCCCACGAAGTCGAAGGAGCTAATAAGTCCCCGCCTTTTCGCTTAGGTGTTAAAGCATCGATAAGAAGATAGTCGGCACAGCTTCCAATGGGATTAGAATGTTCCATATACCAGGCGTGACGAATGCGTACATCTGGGCGAATAGCGGAGCGTGTATGATCATAGGCATACGGAATAAGCTCTTTGAGTAATTCAATGTCGATCTTTGTACAACCGGATTTATGTGCGTGACTGGGATTGACATAAAAAGGCATACAATAAACCCCATGTTCGACTACGCGATATGCGAGCGGTGCCATGCCTTGTTTTTTATCACCATCAACGCCAGCTTTGTTTGTATTTGTATGTCGTTGAATTGAAACGGGTGAAACGGAAAGCCCCATTGCAAATTGGACAACGCCGGTTTTAATGTATCCTTTGTCACCTCCTTCTTCGAGGAACGTATTGCCAAAAAGGCGGCCATCCCAATATTTTTTGACAAAAAGACTGTTCTGGAAATTCTTCTGATCAAAACTTCTGATGTCACCCATTTCTTTGGTTATCTCGCTTCGGTTACGTCCTCGTGATTCAAGAATTTTAAAATTGTTTTTATCAAGTTTGAGTTTTTCTGATACCGATTTGAAAACGGGGCCATCTTCATCTTCCACCAAATCGCGAAGTTTGCGTTTGAACGATACTGGTGAGATTTCTCCGAAACCGTTAGGCCTTTGGCGGGGATCACTTTCACGATCAGGATCGCCATTAGGATTTGAATTGACGACTTCGATAACTAGAAGTCCCGTAGCACGATTGATACTGTCAGTCATTGGAATGCTCCTCATTTAAAAAGATTAAAAGAAACATTTATTACAAACTTATGGTCTTATTTGGCCAGATATCCTAACAACAGTTGAGCACGTTCAGCATCATTAAGTCTTCTGGGTAAAATCTGATCTTTCAATTTAGCTTCGACTTCACTGAAGTTCTTAAGAAAATGATGTGACAATCCTGCTGATTCTGTATTATTTGTTTTGGCCCAACCAAGATAAGGCGCAATACGCAAAGCGAGCTGCCCCAGAGCCTGTTCAGGACTATCGAGAGCAGCAGCCATTAGTGCATTTCCGATCAATTGAGGCGGCAGGCTGTTTGAACGGACTTCCTTACAATACAGAGCATGCAAATCATCAGAAATCTTGAGTAAATTTCCAATCAGGTACGGCACATTATTCATATAGTCTTCCTTTCTAATATTGAGTTTGTAAAGTAATAGACCCAGAATTGAAGGTAACCATTGTTTTTGTCGATCCATATCTGTTTTCATCTTTAAAATATCGTTCTTATGCATCATTATTCCCATATGCATAAGTAGTCCCTTGCCATTTTGTAGCAGGATTGTCAACAGATGGGGAATCAATCGTTTGGACACCTGCTGATCGAGCAACAATTCGATCCCTGCGCTGGAATTGATTGCAGAAACGGTCTTATTGGGGGTACCGTCGAGTTTCCAGACCTGATTCAAGCATTTGGCAATTTGCAAAGGAAAAGGTGATTCGGGTTGTATCTCAAGCCATTTACCCTTTTCTTCGCCCCAAGCGCGCCATATGATGGTTGGAATATTTCGGCAGCCGGCCTGCCATTCTTCTGCGGCATCTGCCAGTCGCTGCGCGGTATAGTTTCGATGGAACACCACTTTAGTGCGGGCTTTGTCCATCTTCCGTAACGAAAAAATTTGGAGCTCGATATCTTTAAGGGGCTTCATTAATCCTCGTAAACCTTCAATCACGTCTTTCGCGTATTCCTCGAAACGAGCTATTCGATTATCCGAGGTCTTGGGGGAATATCAGCTGGATAAGCGAATATTACTTCGCTTCCATCTGCTCTCCCCCATGTTAAGCCTTCTTTTTCAGGTGAACCAAGCCATTCCAGAGCACCTTTCATTCGACGACGACTTTCTGTGCCAACAACAAACGATTTGGCATCAATGGTTCCATAGCGATACTGGCAAGGTATCTCACTACTCATGGCTTTCAACTTGACCCCACCCAAAACAGGTAACTTAACTTCCGGAAGTTTTTCGTTGTCGCCAAAGCTATCTAGCGAAAAGGCATCGAATGACAGTCCGGTATCAGAATTTTTTGACTGTTCTATCAGACGCTCGTTAATCCATGACATTGTTTTATGGTGTATCACCGGATAATCGGTCCATTTGATAACATCCAAACAGACAGATATGGAACCACGGTCTTTGACGGCTGATTTTTCAGGTGAAGTTTCATAAACCAAGAATGGTAATAGTTGTGTAACAGATTCACTACATTTTAATTTTTCCCACATGCATCGCTCCAATGCCTGGCGAAAACGCGTAGCAGAAAAGTCGGATTCCGAAAAATAAGC
>CAYMXC010000153.1:0-7004 GCA_964394135.1 uncultured Phycisphaerae bacterium | reverse complement strand
CACGCCGATCGCCAGTTCATAGGAAATCAGACTGGCAAGCGTTTCGACGGTAATATCGCCGGGAACAGGCACCATATCCAGCCCCACGGAACAGATACTGGTAACGGCTTCCAATTTTTCGATTCCGAGCCATTTTTTCTGTACGGCCTCAGCCATGGCTGAATCTTCCGCCACGGGGACAAACGCACCGGATAATCCACCGACAGAGCTGGATGCAAACAATCCGCCTTTTTTGACAGCATCGGTCAGGAGGGCGATTGCGGCGGTGGTGCCGGGACCGCCGATTTTGGCCAATCCCATGACCTGGAGGATTTCGCCGACGGAATCACCGACACGGGGGGTGGGAGCGAGCGAGAGATCGACGATGCCGAATTCGACCTTCAGCCGTGACGCCACTTCGCGTCCGATCAATTCGCCAACGCGGGTAATTCGAAAGGCGGTTTCTTTGATCTGTTCGGCGATCTGGCCAAGGTTGGCGTTGGGATGTTCCTGGAGCATTCGCTGAAGACGGCGTTTTATGACGCCGGGACCGGACACGCCGATATTGATGACAACTTCGGGTTCGCCGGGGCCCAGGAATCCACCGGCCATGAAGGGATTATCCTCGGGAATATTGGCAAAAACGACAAGCTTGGCCGCGGCAAAGCCATCCTGATCGGCAGTCAATTGCGCGGCTTTTTTGATCGCGTGGGCGACAGATAAAACGGCATCCACATTCAGCCCTGCGCGGGTAGTAGCCGCATTGACCGAGGCACAGATTCGATCGGTCTGACTGAGCACTTCGGGCAGCATATTGAAATAACGGCGTTCACCTGGCGTCATGCCCTTCTGGACCAGCGCGGTAAAACCGCCCAGCAGATCGACGCCGACAGCCTTCACCGATTGGTCCAGTTGGCGAGCAACATGCAGATAGGCTTTCTCATGATGTCCTTCCAGAAGAAACGTGATCGGACTGATGGCCAGCCGTTTATTGACGATCGGAATTCCATATTTGTGGGCTATCTCTTCGCAAACGGACTCGAGCTGGCCGGCCTTGGACAGAATTTTGCTGTGAATCTTACGGCAGACGTGATCGATGTCGTAGGAAGCGCATTCCTGCAGGTTGACGCCGAGCGTGACGGTTCGAACGTCAAGCTGTTCCTCGCGAAGCATGCGAACTGTGGAAAGAATGTCGTCGGTTCGAAGCATTTGTGTTACGCCCTTTCTTCCTATTCCTTAAATCAAAGTTTGACGGCTCGGATCAAAAGAAATTTGCCGGAACGGTTATCTCGTTGGTCGCTTTGAATATATTTTCGTGCTGTAGCGTCACCGCAAGGCCGGTTTTGCGTCCCATCGCCTCAATATCGATTTGAATCTGGGCGGCATTCATGTGGTGGGGGACCGCCAGTTGGGAAATGAGCATGAAATTCTTCTCGTCGGGCTTGGAGGCATACAGATCGATGATATTGACGCCTTTGCCGGACAGATATGCGGCGATTTGACCGATGATCCCCGGCCGATCTTTGCCTGTGACGGTCAAGACAAAGCAATCGGCATCGGATACTGCGGGCTCTCGCTCCGTGCCTTCCTCGAAGACTTTTACGCCGATCTCGAATTCACCAGGTCCTCCGGCAGATCGTAAAAGTTCGCGAATCTGCTCGGCCGTATGGGGCTTGGGAAAGGTGACGATCAGAATCAGCGTGAAATAATTCATGACGACGGTCTGGCTGACTCGTTCCACGTTGGCTTTAAGTTTTTCAAGACCGGCTGTGACGTCGCGAACGATTCCGACCCGGTCGCGACTCATAACAGCCACTGCGAATTTTTGTGCAGTTCGTTTTTGATTAGTCATAGACCACCATTATTATGTATCAAGCATTAACAGGCAACAGCCATCCAACCTGAAGGCCAAATCTATCTATAGTTCGAATCCTTCATTATGAAATACGATGGGCCAAATGTCAAATACAGTGATCGCCACGCAGGATAGGATAGAGTCAGTCATTCAGATTTCAATGATGTGGACATCAATAGAAATATTGTCCGGAATTAAAATAACAAGCCCTTGTAATATCAATGATTACAAGGGCTTAAAATCGGGGCGGCCGGACTTGAACCGGCGACCTTCAGCACCCCATGCTGACACGCTAGCCAAACTGCGCTACGCCCCGTTATTTCTTTCGGAAAATAAATCCGACAACAAAGCCTACCGCTTCCATGAGGATTTGTCAAGCACAGGCGGGTAAACAAATCAAAAATTTGCATTGCAAAATATTGTTATTAATAATTATTATCATGTATGACAATGATATGTTTTCATAGATATTATCCTTAACTTTGTCATTAAAACACCAACAGAACTAAAGCAAATGGGGAAATGCGTCGAAAATTGAACTGACAGAATAGCGGTGAATTCAGAATACGGAAGGATACAGGCAATTGCTTGCTTTTCGGCTGTGAGTGGATATGATTTAAAAAGTCTGATATATAAAGTCTGAGAGTAAAAAAGGAAAAAAGTCTCACGGCATCATTTACCGCTTAAATACAAGAAAATCCATTGTCCGTCATCATTTTTAATATTGAACGTGAAAGATTATATGGTAGGGGATGCATGAAGTGAGATGGATGTTATGCCTCGAAGGCGGATAAGGAAAACTCGGTCATCGTTGATCTTCGATCACAAGCAACCGATTTACGATTGCGTGGTGATCGATGTAAATACTCAGAGGGACTTTTTGAGCCAGGAAGGCATACTGCCTATATTAAACCGTACAATAGTCCTTGAGCAGCTAAAAAAGATTGTCGAATGGGCCAAGGTGCATCGTTTGCCGATGATATCTCCGATCGATGCGCACCGACCCAACGGCGCTGAGGTATTTCGTTCGCCGCTGTTCAACTGCATTGAAGGCACACCCGGGCAGCAGAAAATGCCTTTTACGCTGCTTCCGAAACGATACACACTGGAGCATGATGCAAGCCCGGCTTTGCCCGATAACCTGCTGGAGACCTATCTGCAGATTATCATCCACAAACGGACCAATGATGTTTTTACCAATCCACGGGCAGACCGTCTGTTTTCACGAATTCAGTCGCGGCGATTTTTGATTTTCGGGGTAGGTACGGAACGTGCGATCAAGACTCTGGTTCTGGGATTACTTAGCCGGGGTAAACATCCTATCGTGGTAAGTGACGCCTGCGGTACATGGGATCTGGAGGCGGCGGAACTGGCCCTGAGACAATTGGAAGCCAAGGGGGCAATTTTGATGAAGACCGACGAAGTGATCAACACGGCTCCCGAGAATCTGCCGGTTCCTGCCATCGAGATCAATGTCGACGCGGAATAGACAGACCATTCTCGATCGGAAGACCAAGCCGATTCGATCAAATGAGATCAAAATTCCCTTAGGACTCGGATGAAAATCAGGTTAATTTCTTGACGACAATCCTGCATGCGGGTATCTAGGAACGATTAGCAAACGATATTTTAGGGTTTTCAGATTCGATTTTGTTGCGGAGTGAAAAATGGCGAAACAGACGAATGAATTAATGGAAAAGCTGGTCAGCATGTGCAAGCGTCGGGGTTTCATTTTTCCCGGCAGTGAGATATACGGCGGACTGAACGGTTTCTGGGATTACGGCCCACTTGGAGTTGAACTTAAGCGAAACGTCAAGGAAGCCTGGTGGAACGACATGGGCAGAGGCCGAATCGACATGGTCGGTCTGGACTGCGCGATCATCATGAACCCGAAGGTCTGGGTGGCTTCCGGCCACGAGAGCGGATTCACCGATCCGATGGTCGACTGCAAGGACTGCGGCGGACGGTTCCGCACGGACGAACTTGATATGCCCTGCCCGAAGAATAAAAATAAGAAACACAGCGAGCTTCCGGAAAAGATGACGCCGGCTCGGCAGTTCAACATGATGTTCAAAACGTTTGTCGGCGCATTGGAGGAATCGAGTTCACAGGCCTATCTGCGACCTGAAACGGCACAGGGTATTTTCGTCAATTTCAGCAACGTTCTGGCCACCTCGCGAATGAAGATACCTTTCGGTATTGCCCAGATCGGCAAATCGTTCCGCAACGAAATCAATCCGAGAAATTTCACTTTCCGATCCCGCGAGTTCGAACAGATGGAAATCGAATATTTCGTGCATCCGACGGAGGGCATGAAATGGTACGAATACTGGCGACAGGCTCGTTACCAGTGGTACCTGGACCTTGGGCTTTCGAAAGAACGTCTGCACCTCCGCGAGCATGCCAAGGAAGAACTGGCGCACTATGCCGCCGGCTGCAGCGATATAGAATATGATTTTCCGTTCGGCACATCGGAACTCGAAGGTATCGCCAATAGAACCGATTTCGATCTGAAACGGCACATGGAATACAGCGGCAAGGATCTGACATATTTTGAAGAGCAAACGCGGGAACGATATATTCCATTCGTGATCGAGCCGTCGGCCGGCGTCGATCGGGGTACGCTGGCATTCCTATGCGAAGCCTATCACGAGGAACAGGTGAAGGACGAAACTCGCGTAGTGATGAAATTCCATCCACGAATAGCTCCAATCAAGGCGGCGATTCTTCCGCTGGTCAATCGCGACGGCATGCCGGAAAAGGCAAAGGCGATTTTTGATCAGGTTCGAAAACGCTACAACGCATTTTATGACGACAAGGGCGCCATCGGGCGGCGCTATCGTCGACAGGACGAAGCGGGAACACCTTTCTGCTTCACCGTCGATGGCCAGACCGGCCAGGACGGCACCGTTACCGTTCGCAACCGCGATTCGATGATGCAGGAACGTATCTCAGCCGAGAAAATTACCGATTATCTGGCTGACATGCTGCATATTTAATAATGGATTTATAGAAATTCATGACCTCAAAAGGCGATCCTCAGTGGTCGCTTTTTTTGAAAACAGCAGCAGGGCAGCGAGCAACGGGAATGTCAGCTAAAGTCTGTGAGATGTGCCAGGTCGACAATTTTCGCCAACTGTTCCGGATGGCCGGTGCGTGCGGAAATGACGGCGGACTCAAGAATTGCCAGGACGCCGAGATGACGTTTGAGTTCGGTTTGTGCGGAACGGCGCTGCTCGATATAGAGCTGCCAGACATGCTCGAACTGGCGCATATAGGAAATCAGCCTGGCCTCAAGCAATTCATACCGATGGGACGAGGCGATGAGTTTGCCGTCGCAATCATATAGATGGGCCTCTATCGGTTCAGCTCGCACCTGGCCTACGGGGCAGGTTACCACGATCTTCTCCTCGAGAGGTCCGGCGTTGATGCCGACGTGAACTGTTCCCATCGCCTTTTGATAAATCATGTTGAGCAGGCCATAATATTGAATCGTATTTTGTGAAGTTGACGACTGACCTGATCGCAAAAACTGGTGGCAATAGATTCGTTCGGGCAATCCCATCCATTGTTGAGCTAAAAAAACGGAAGGGTACGTTCCGGCGGCAAGAAGGGTTTCCTCCGCGGGCAATTCCATATCCGGCAACGAACTGAAAGACCGGTAATAGAGACAATGAATCTGCTGGCCGCTGAGCCAGTCGTTGATGCCCTCGTAACAGGGGAGGAAGAGCCAGGGAGACCAGACGAACACACCGACATTGTTTTTTTCCGCATGCTTTATTGTACGGACAGCGGAGGCCAGGCCGCCGGCAATCGGAGGCCTAAGGATCAGCCAGCAGCCTTCATCGATTGCCCGGGAGATAAATTCACTTTCACAGCAGTTACGCCAAATAAGAACCAGATTCGGCTTGGCTCGTATGACCATTTCCCGCGGATCGTCGTAAAATTGCAGATCGGGATATTTGTTGCGACATCGGTTTAGGACTGCAGGGTGGGTATCGCAAAGTGCGCAAAGTCTCAGTCGATCCGTTTTGGCTAAACCCGCCAGCAACTGATCGGTCAGACGATCAATTCCAACTATAGCAATTTTCACCGGACCCATGGGATTTATTTCACGTTGAAGGTTGAGTCACGTTCGATGAGGACCTTTCGCAGAAGCAGATAATTCTGGCCGTGGTAGCAGGTAATCTCTCCGCTGACAAGGAAGATAACGTCATCGTGACTGGCGGAAAGATCGGATTCCATTTTTTCAAGCCAGCGATTTGGAAGTAGTTTGATAGGGGGGTCGGCCATGGCTTTTCCGTCGGATTCAAAGACAAACAACCAGCAATCGCCGCTGGTACTGACCAGCCGACCGCGACGATCGGCAATGTAATGACCTTCGGGAAGAAGCTTCTGTCGGCCCGATGTTTTAGACTCCGTTAATGCAGCCGGAAATTTGGATTTATACTTCTTGGAAGTTTTCAGATACTTCGGTGTTTTTTCGCCTGCCGGCAGGGATTGCTGAGTGACCGGCGGACCCTGTTCGAGCATGTCCTGGAGCGTGTTCTGAGCGGCGGAGAGATCTTCAGAAGCAGGGCGGGTTGTGGACGCGGTTTGAGCCATCAGCCAGGTGCCGACGCCGACGATCAGTCCGATCAGTACAAGCACCGGAAAAATCTTATTTATTTTCATCGTCGATCCTCCATGAAATAATTGCTAGAATTGAACCTTCGGCACATTCCGATCCTGAGGCGTTTCCAGTTCGAAAAATTCCACCGGCTCGAAGCCGAGCATGCCAGCGAACAGAACGGCGGGAAATATCTGAATAGCGGAATTATAATTTTCAGCCGTGTTATTATAATATTGTCGGGCAAAGCCGATTTTGTTTTCCGTGCCGGTCAGTTCCTCCTGCAGGCGAAGGAAATTCTGATTGGCCTTGAGATCGGGATAACTTTCGCTGAGGGCAAAAAGCTGACGAAGGGCACCGGTAAGCATATTTTCCGCCTGGGCCTGCTCCCGGACGCCACGGACGTCGATGGCCTGCTGACGAGCCTGAACAACCTGTTCCAGAGTATTTCGTTCGTGTGCGGCATAGCCTTTGACCGTTTCGACAAGGTTGGGAATCAGATCATAGCGACGTTTGAGCTGAATGTCGATCTGACTCCATGCGTTTTTCACCTGCATGCGG
>CAYMXC010000152.1:0-7044 GCA_964394135.1 uncultured Phycisphaerae bacterium | reverse complement strand
TCCTCTCGCAACACCTTGACTGCGACTTCGGCTCGCCGCTTCTCATCGAACGCGGTTTGTATCGTACGGCGAGCAGCAAATGTTCGTGAAGTTCCCGAAGTTCCTGAAGCTGGGAGATCAGTTTTTCTATTCGATTTTTCATGTCATTTCCATCCATGTTTTTTTAAGATTTTTTGTCGGTTCCCATCCATTGGTCAGCGATTTTTTGTCCGATTTTAAAATTGGTGGAATCGGCCCATTTACTCACTATCAACTGGTCCAGTTGTGCTGTGAAAGTCTGCCCTGTTTTTCCGCCGTTTAGCGGATTTTCCGGGTCCATTTCGGAGCGCGTCTGCTTGAGCAGCGTTCCGAAGAACACCTGGCCGACCAGTTCGCGGACGTTTTTCTGCAGTTTTTCGCGTTCCGTGGTTGTGGCCTGTCTGGAATAGGCTTTGAGCGTATTGACAGTTGTTGTGTTCGTTATGTTCATCGCTGTTCCACCAATTGTCCCTGCAGGTTTCCCGATCGTGCCAGTTCTCGGATGATTGCGATCCTGTCATCCACTGGGATTGTCAGTGTGTTCATTGCATCGAGCAGGAGATTGAAATCCACAAATTCCGGCGTTTCGAAGTGCCGTTTATTTTTGGCAGCCTCTTCCTTGAGTTGTTTGATGAGAGTTTCAGTGCTGATGGTGAGTCCCTTGTAGCTGATGGTTACGGGGGAAATCGTTACATTGCCGTCGGCGACGATGGTGCCCGTTTTGGCGTTGATAGTTACCTGAGCGGATTTTTCCGGGATCAGCAGGGGCAGGGCCTGGACCCAGGAGATGAAGTTGGCGGGGTCCGCCTGTTCCGTGGGAGGGATTTGTACCATGACATTTTTGGAATCCATCGCTTTGGCGATCTGGGATTGCGTATGTTGAACTGAGACGGCTTCATTGATGGTCATTGCGATGGTTGAAGCCATAGGCCAGCCGGCGTGGGCGTCATCGATAACCAGAGTGACGCTCCCATTCTGGATGCAGTTGGTGATTACATCGGTTTCCATCACCGCGCCATTTTTGACAGATCCTGTTGTTGGATTGTTCGGATCGACGTTTACGTTTCCACCGGCCAGGGCGTAGATTGTTTTGTCCGCCTTATTTGGGCCGAAGAGAGGCACGTTCAACAATCGTCCGCCTTTCAGGCTTTTCGCCGAGCCGATGGACGAGACGATGACGTCCAGTGTGTCACCGTCGCGTGCGCCGTGCGAACCGATGGTGGCCTCGACCGAAACCAGCGCGACGTTTTTGACCGAAGCGAGTTCAAGCAGGTCGATGGGGGGGTTGCGGAAGTTCTGGAGGAACGACGCGAGTGGGCGGATGGCTGGGAGGAATTTTCCTCCGTCGCCGGTGCCGCTGAGACCCACCACAAGTCCGATGGTGGTGAGTTTGTTTTCCCGCTGACCCTGGAGGTGGCTGATATCCGCGATTTTCGTTGCGGAAGCGACAGCGGTCGCTGCCAGGAGGATCAAGCTAGTCCAAAATGTCGTTTTTGTCGTCATTTTCAATTCCAATTTCAAGGCTTCACTAGAAGGGTCTGAGGAAATCCCAGGCCCGTGTGATCCAGCCGCGTTTCTGCGTGTCGGCTACTGACCCTGAGGGCTTGTTGCTGAATTTCAAATTAGCGATTTGCGAGGACAGGACCGTGTTGTCGGCCATGATGTCCTCCGAGCGGCATATACCACTCAGTGTGATCACCTGTTTTTCAGTACCGGTTTCGATTTCGATCGGTCCGCCCTCCATCTGGAGGCTTCCATTTGGCAGTACGTCGATGATTTTGCAGGTGATCCGTGTGGTTACTTCGTCGGTTCGCTCGACGGAACCGTCGCCCTTGAATTGACGTTGCATGGCAAAGTTGATTTTTGGGTCGCCTGCCGGCATCGTATCTGGAACCAGGTGTTTGCAATCTTTGAATCGAATCCAATCGGCTAAAGCGGCGTTGTATTTCACTTCCCTCTTGTTATCTGTTTCTCCATCATGTTTGTAGGTTGACGAGTGGCGGACGATCACGGTTATCAGGTCGTTGACTTTGAAGACCCGTTTCGGGAGCGGTCGGACGGCGAAATAAGAAAATGACGCCTGCGTGAGCCCCTGTGGCGTATCTTCTGCAGGCTGGTTGACGAGTGGGGCGGGATTGGCGTCGACCCGGCGGAAGAGTGATGATGATTGGGCAAATACCGAACTTTCCTGCCAGGCAGACGCCAACAGCCACACTGATACGGCCGACAATATCCGCATCAACCACAACATTGTAAACAGGCGATTCATGATTGCCTCCCACCGGCCGGTGCGGTTCCTTTCGCGGTTTCCGCGGCCAGGTTTTCTTCAACCCTCGCTTCGTCCGCGCCGATGACTTTGGCACGGAAAATTTCCTTTGAGCGTTCATTTCGGACCGGAATGGTTTCGTTTATGAATCCCGGCTGAAGTGCCTTACCCACCATCTTGATTTCGAGTCCGTTTTTAAGATAAACCACCGTGATCAGCGATCCTCGTTTGACCAGAGGCAGCGGCTCGAACATGTCTGCCGTGAGGATCGATCCGAGTGGAATCATTTTTTTGGCCTGCTGATTTCCCGTGATGTCGAGATTTGTCAGGAATCGGCTGTTGAGGTTGCCGATTTCCCTCAACGTCGTATCCACATCGCTGCGAGTGAGCTGGGCCTTACTGTTAATGGTTCTCGCTGCCACTAGGACTGGCGCTTTTACTGTCACCTGGGCCAGGACCGGGACGGTCTGGAGTAATTCGCTGCCGCGATAGATTTTTACTTTGAATCCTACCAGGCCCATCCAGACGGGTGACCTCTGATGGCATTGAATGTCGAATGTATAGGGTGGTGTTGTGAGCGAGAGCAGTTCGCGGAGTGTTGGGTTAAAATCGATTTTTATCTGACTGTTTTTCGGAAGACCCTTGTTCGCGAGATTCCTGGTGATCATTTCGCGGATCTTGCCTTCGAGGCTGGCGGGGGCGGCAGTTTCGGTTATAACGTCCGCCGGGCGATTTTTTTCTATGGTCTTTGTCTGGGTCGAATTTTCCAGTTTTGTTGAAATTGTATGAATGACGCATCTGGCGGCACCGATGACGTCGACTCTGGCGGCATCAAAACCAGCGTCACTGATTCGCTGGGCGATTTCCCATGCCCGTAGAGTCAGGGAATTATCGCCTTTAAAAGGCAGTGAAAGAACCAATTTTTTCAGAGCGATTACTTCGGCGGCGTCGCCGGTGACGCAGGCAATCTGTTCGAGTCGGATTTCCGGGTCGGTTACAGTGGCGGTTGACCAGAGCCGAACTTCGATTCGCGACGATTTGGATGCGGCGTCTGAGCCGGCATTTTCAGGGATTGACAGCGGGGGCTGGGCAGATGCTGTTGTAAGTATCACAGCTGCGATCAGCAAGCTCGTCAAGAAACAGAATGTCAAATTTCCGGTTTTACTCATCATTTACTCGATTACGATTACTGTCTGATATTCGTTATTGTGCGCAACATTTCATTTGCCGCCTGAATCGACTGACTGTTGAGTTCGAACGACCGCTGGGTCTGGATCATCTCCACCAATTCCTGGACCGGTTCGACGTTCGAGGCCTCGAGTTGATTTTGCATGATGGCCCCAAAGCCCTGCTCGGTGGGGTTTCCATCGATGGGGGGCCCTGATGCATTGGTTTCGACATAGATATTCTGTCCTTTGGCCAGTAGGCCGCAGGGGTTGACAAACCGCGTCAGCTGGATTTGTCCGACTTCCTGCGGAGCAGCTGCGCTGGGCGTGGTTACCATGACTTTTCCATCCTGGCCGATTGTGATGGAGGTTGCATCGTCCGGGATCGTAATGGATGGCTCAAGGCGGAATCCACTTTGGTTACCGAGGACCAGTTCGCCCTGTGAGTTGAGTACGAAGTTTCCTGCCCGCGTATAGCCGATTCCACCCGGCCCCATGTCAGGATAGATTTGAACTTTGAAGAATCCCTGGCCCTCGATGGCCAGATCCAGGGCGTTATTTGATGATTCCATGCTTCCCTGGCTGAACATCAATTGAGTCGAACTTACCTTGACTCCCGTACCGATTTCCACACCATCGGGCGAAATATCTCCCAGCGAATTTTCCGTTCCCGGCTGACGGCGTATTTCGTAGAACAAGTCTTCGAAGTTCACGCGGCTTTTTTTGAAGCCGACTGTATTGACGTTGGCCAGGTTATTCGCGATCACATCCATTTTCGTTGACAGAGCCTCCAGCCCGGTTGCGGATGTATTCATCGCTGTGATTGTCATAGGCTCTAAAGCTCCATTTTCCTGTAAGGGTTCGAATTAAGTTTTATGTTTTACGTTTTACGTTATAATTTCGGTAATTCATTGACCAGCCGCCCGAGGGACTGATCCTGTATAGTTATCATTTGTGCATTCAGCTGATAGTTGCGTGAAATCCTGAGCATATCCACCAGTTCCGTTGCGGGGTTGACGGTGCTGTTTTCGATTTCTCCCGATTTCACGTTAGTTTGCGATGCGCGGCAGGACTGATTAGAACCTTCGTAGAGGTTTCCGCCCAGCTTGCGCAAATTTTGCACCTGATCGAACTCGACCACGCCCAGCTTTGCAACCGATTGATTTTTGACCAGGATTCTTCCGCTGTCGTCGATATGCAGGTCGCGTAGCGCCAAGCCTGTCGGCAGGATTATTTCGTTGCCGTTTTCGTCCAGGACGGCCTTGCCGTCGGTTTCCCGGACCAGTTTGTCGTTTTGGACGGCCAGCCTTCCGTCGCGGGTATAGCAGGTATTTTCACCATTTTTGACCATCAGGAATCCCGGTCCATCCAGGGCGATATCCAGATTTCTGCCTGTATTTTCAATTGTTCCGGTACGATAGTCGGTTTGGATGTCTGCGACGAAAGCGCCGCCGGTCGCATCGCGAAGATTTTGCGGAACGGAGAAACGATTTACGCTCTGCGCCTGCTGGAGTCGCTGCTGGAAGACGGCCAAATCGCGTTTGAAGCCCACGGTGTCGACGTTTGCCAGGTTATTGGCCACCACATCCTGCTGGCTCTGGTTGATCGCCATTCCCGTTGCTGATAAATAGACTCCGTATAGCATTTTTAATCCTGTTTCATCCCGCCTTTTTACCTGTTTGGGATTCGGAATCCGCAGTTTTGTCAAACGAAACAAGCTCGGCGTGCGACATGACCGCCAGATTGGCGGTCCGGATCACTCGTCGAGCCAGTTGCTGCAGATCGGACCATGTCCGCTGCTGCGAGCCTGAGGTCGATCGCATTTCGCTATGACTTTTTTTCTGCATCATCCATGACTCCTCGACTTGTCGGCACTCCGCCGACTACGGCTGTCAACATAGAGAGCAACCTGTGTGCCAAATTGGAAAATATTTTTTTATCAAATTGAACAAATGCGTTATAAGCGGTTGAAAAGGCACATTTGAAGCAAATTATGAAAAGGAATAATTTTTTAGGGGGGTTGTTTCAATAAAAAGTGTGCCGCGCAAAAAATGCGTCCTTGGCGCAAGTCTTGCTGCGATTACGCGTGAAAGCGAGGATGAGTAAGAACGTTTCCATTGCAATTATTAAATTAACTCGTCTGGCCGATTGAAACCGAAGCCCATTGGGGAGTATAATGTTCGAGTGGAAAAGTTGGACTATATCCAAGGAGTAATTATGGCCGAGAGCAAATCGTTGCTGGCAGTGGATCGACGAGACAACGGGATACACATCGTGAAGCTTTTGCCTCGAAAGATTCTCGATGAACTTCAAATCAACGAAATCGGGCAGGGTCTCTCGGCGATAATCAATTCGGGGGCAAATCATCTTGTTCTGGATTTTTCCAATGTCGATCACCTTTCCAGTTCCGCCCTGGGAATGCTTATTACCGTAAAGAAACAGATGGACGGGGTGCAGGGTAAATTGAAACTCTGTCATATCCGATCCCAGATTGTTCAAGTCTTCAAAATCACGCGATTGGATGAAATGTTTGCCATTTTCAAAACGACCGACGACGCCGTAAACAGCGACAAGTGAGTGAGCTTTGCTTCATATGCTCGAAATTGATTTTTCAAAACTGGATTTTGTCTCGGTCGTGATAGAGAATGATTTGGCAACGGCTCGGGACCGGATCGTCAAGCCGATTTTGGCACGTGCGGCGAGTCTGGGATACTGCAGCCAGGATCAGTTCGCCCTGCGGCTCGGACTCGAAGAGGCTATGTGTAACGCCTACAAGCATGGGAACAAGTGCGACCCGGCTAAACGAATTTCTGTACGATGGGCGGTGAATGACGAAATGGTGGTGGTCTTCGTTACGGATGAGGGGCAGGGCTTTGCACCTGAAAATGTGCCGGACCCGCGGGCATCGGAAAATCTGGAAAAGCCCTCTGGGCGTGGAATCATGCTCATGCAGGCGTATATGACCGAGCTTCGATTCAATAAAAGAGGCAATGAAGTCTGTATGATCAAAGTACGGCAGGCCAGCGGGCAGAAAACCAAAAAATAAGGAAAGACCGACCTATGTTATTAATTCCGATCAAAACGGATTGCCCTCGCGTTCGTCGCCCGCTGGTGAATTATGGCCTCATTGCACTCAATACCGCCATTTTTATTTTTTTTCTTTCGATGCCGCCGAGGTTCGTACACGCATTGTATGACATTTTCAGTCTTAACGGTGCCAATCCGAAAATCTATCAGTTCATTACGTATGCCTTTCTTCATGCCGGTTGGGCCCATCTTATCGGGAACATGCTCTTTTTGTATATTTTCGGGAATTGCCTGAACGACAAATTGGGCCATCTGGAATATCTTTTGTTTTACCTGGCCGGTGCGGTTGTTTCCGGGGCCGGTTATTCGTATTTTACTTCTTCGTCGCTGGTCGGGGCTTCGGGCGCGATTGCCGCCGTTACCACGGGTTTTCTGGTATTATTTCCCCGCAGCAATATTCTGGTTTTTATCTGGTTGTTTTATTTTATAGATACTTTCGAAATTTCCAGCTTGTATCTGATCGGTTTGAAGATCATCCTGTGGGACAACGTCATCGGACCGCGTCTG
>CAYMXC010000151.1:0-7045 GCA_964394135.1 uncultured Phycisphaerae bacterium | reverse complement strand
ATGCAGGGGTTGCCACAAAAGAAGTCTCTGTCATTCTCGACCATAGTTCCGAACAGGTAACACGGGATCATTATACGCACCTAGAAGAACTCAAGATCAGACGCGAAACACTTTTAAAGCTGCCGTTGTAATTTGACTATATCAAGGCGATCTGGTTTTGCGCGGCCTGCTGTTCTTTCCACTGCCAGAAAGATCGCTCCGGGTATCGAATGCTCCCACCTGGCAAAATAATCCTCGGCGGTCTTTGATCTTCAGCCAGATTATAAAATCGTTTCAGGCTGATACCGAGTTGCGACGAAACATCCTTCGCCGTTAAAAGCCTGCCGAGCCTGTCTTCCTGTGGCAAAATTGTTTTTGTGATTTTCATAACCGCATCCTTTCTAAAACTTCCTAATCGCCTTGCCATTCAACGATCTTGGATTCACCGTGGTCAACTATCGATTAGCGTTCGATCGTCGAACCTACGGGCAATTACACCCATTAGGGCGAATTGTATACTCCGTAAGTGTTCATTTTTCCTTCGCGCGAGTAATATTTACGCCTTAATCCGTTTATCTTTACCATGCATGATGATTACTTTCAGCCCACTCAACCTACTCGCAATCCTCGGCTCCCATTGCCTGATCTGCTCGATGGACATATTAGAAGTAACAATCGTCGGGAGAATGTAGTTCACCCGTTTCGAGATAACAGAGTAAATCGTCGTGAACGTCCAGTCGCTAGTTTTCTCAGCCCCAAGATCATCGATTACTAAAACCTGCTGCCTGGCGTATTTCAAAACAGCCTCAATTGAATTTCCGCCGTTGAATTCAGCTCGAACCGAATCGAGAAATTCCGGAACGCTCACAAACATTGCCATCGTCCGCTTGATCGGCATCCATGTCCCATTGTCCTGCCACCTGTCGGCACGTCCCGACGCAATCCAATTCACAGCATCCGGCCCCAGATGAAACACCACATGGTACGGCAGCCAGGTTATCCAGAGGCAGACTATTACAATGAACAGCAAACAGGTTATTGTATGGTTATAGATGGATTTCATTTGTTTTCTTTCAAAATAGAGTAAGCGCTTTCTTGCAGTTCGCACAAATGCATGCGCCTTCTGTATCTGTTGCCCACGAACTGTCAGAGCAATATAACGGCACTCCGCACCCAGCGCAGTATTCGAAGAAATCATCATCGTCCTCTGGAATTGGAAAGAGTTTTTTTGTTATTGATCTAATAGCTTTGTTGATTCGAATTATGAATTTCATTTTATTCTCCTATTCTCTTAAAACTTATAACCCAGACCATGGGATTTACGTCCCAGCCATAACCCCGTTTGGCGTTGATCGAGTTCCATAATGGAATCCAATAAAGTTCCTGTAGCTTTTTCGTGTTACATCCGCATACATTTTCCGGGAAACATCCTTCAGCCTTCATTCCCTCGTAGTCGATCTCCTGCACCTTCTCCACACTGATATCTGTTATTTCAAGGGTTATTCGGCTCGCCCAACGGGGCATAAAGGCGGCGGGAAGTACGTTGCGTTTCCATTCCCATTCAACACAGGTTTTGTGCTCTCCCCAAAACACAAGGCCAGGCAATCCAGTGGCTACATCAGCATCGTATGCTGCCCAAAACGAATCTTGTCCATCTATTTTAATCCTTCGCAAATTTTCTTTTACCCATAGCCGATCTCCGAGCTGGCCGTAAGGACATTTAATGTTTCCGACAGCCCATTCAATCAAAATACCATCGTCGGTTGCTTCAAATGGAGGACAGTTTACCACTCTCCTCGTCATCGTCTTTCTTCCATCTAGAATCGCCCTAACACTCCATCCACTATATATAATTGGTCGTTCTTTCATTTCAGCCACCTCGCTTTAAATTGAGTTTCGTTGCACAATTTACACACTCTTACTTGACAAACAAATTTCGAGTGCGATAACAGCCGAATTTCGCTCCACTCTCCCCACTCATGCGCGCACAGGCCGAGAAGGCGACGGAGAAGATTTAGCATTTGATCAACTCCTTTACGCCGATTTAACCTTGTAATCTCTGAGTTTTACATTCGCCCTGACCAGCACTTCCGACATTACCGGGCACACCGAATTTCCGATCTTCGCCACCTGTACCGACTTTGACCCGGTGAGGATATAGCTGTCCGGGAATCCCTGCCCGCGTGCCAGCTCCCGCGGCGTAAGCATCCGCATTCCGATATCAACAATCTGGTAATCCTCACCGTGGATCGTCACCAGTCCCAGCCTGTCCTTGCCGGTAACCGTGTCCATCGGTTCGCTCAGGCTACACCCATGCTTTTCATTGCCGTAATATTTGATTATAAATGCCCGAACCTCCGCGAGGTGCTGACCGCCGCCCGTAACCGTCCTCTTCAAAGTAAATTGCCCTAACTTCAGCAATTCGTTTTTGTCCTCTTAACCACGCTCTAAATTTTGGGGTCATTTTCTTTTTCCTTTCTCTTTTACGATTTCAAACTCCACCTTCCCGCGGAGCTGAACTTGTTGGCCTTTGCGGAGACGGGGAAGGTTGAGAAGCTTGTGAGTAGCAGGGTTTATATTGTGACCTTCGTATACGTTATAATGATTTAAAGACATACGATTACTTGATATTGAATAGCATTCACCTTCCTCATCTTTTCCAAGCCAGAACGTTGTGGTTTTCATTTCTCACTTCCTTTCTCCGCCTCGTTCCAGGCAGCGAGAACTTCAGGAATCTTATCTTCAGCGCCGTCGAACGCATCGTCATCTGAGGCAAAAAGAGACTGCAATTCTTCGAGCAGGCTTTTCATTTTCTCTCCTGCTTCCAGCTTCTTCAAAATCGAAGAGCCGGTGGGGGAGAAGAGGGCTTTTTTGATACGATTAAAAAGCAAATATTCTTCTCCAACCATTCCATCATTACACGCCGCTCGATCTAAGGCATCAATTTCATCTGAAACAGCATCCAAGCATTGCTTAAGCAGTAAATGTAGCGAAGCCACCTCCGCCTCAAGCTCTTTGATTCGTTTTTCTCGCTTTCCGATCGCACAATTGATCGCATCGTCATAATTCATCGGATGGGTCGCAGACATGTCTTCCTCGGCTTTCTGTAATGTGGTTCCAATCATGTCAAAGATTTCCGCTGCCATAGTGCCGTTTCTCTGCAAGTCCGCGATTGCTTGATTTTTCTGGTCGATCGTTTTCTCGCAGGCCTCAAGGCGGGATTCGAGGGTTTTGACACACTGGTCTTTTTCCTCGATCTGTTTTTTGAGCGATTCATTCTCTGTTTCGAGTTGCGTTAAGGTGTCCAGTGCTTTTGTCAGACTAATCATTTTGCACCGCCTTTCGATTGGGGGTTATCAGCTTTGTCTTGAAGTATGGGTGTCGGAGAGACTGAATCTATCGAAAGCCATAAACTGCAAATGGCAAGCCATAGATCCTTACGGTACAGAGCGACGACCATACCAATCAATGCAAGGGATTTTTCTAGAAGTCTTGGGATGAGAAAAACTCTTTCTTTTTCATTGGATATCTCCATTACGAACTTGGGTATCGTTCTTCAAAATCCATCATCATCCGATGCTGGATATCATGGGCCAGGCCTATACAGGTATGCGTATTTCCCTTCCATCTTCGGATTAGCTTTTCCGTCGATTTCTTTTCATCCCAGCGGATCAGGCCGATGAAGATCATGTGATCGAACCTGGAGGCCAATTCCTGTAAAAGTTCATCGTTGGATACATACGACAGCGTCATATATTCAGTTCCTCCTCAACACCGCCGCCCATCGTTTCAGATACCGGCTGTATGGTTGCCTTCAGTGCATTGAGATAGGCTTGATTTAACTGACGATCTGAAACTTCTGATTTTCTCTTTGACGGGATATATACTGGCGCAGCTTTTCTGGTCAGTGCAACTGCTTCCTTGAACTGGGAATATCCTCTTTCCCAGTCTTCTATGCGGGAAAAAACCTCTTTCGTAACGCAGTGCATGAAATACTTCCGTGTAATCGATCGATAGAACGGGATCGGAACATTTAACCGGCCGAACCAACGGTAAAGAAACCACTGCCAGTATTCGCTCTCTGATATCTGTTCCGCCGTAACAGGTTTTCCGTCCGACCATGCCAGCTGTTCAGCCAGAATATCCATCGTTTTTTCGTCTAGCTGGCTGATGAACGCCAGGACTTTGTCCCAGTTCATCTCAATGGACTTCTGTACCTCCTGCTTATCGTAAAAGTTTCCGGCCAGAATATTACGCAATCGCAGCATCCGCTCCGTTCGATCCACGCATTCCGCAATTCGCCCATCTGACATCCCGTGTGTTTCATTCGGAAAGATCTGCCGATAGACCCGAGCCACCTGGTGTAGTTCGGAATCAATAGGCAGGAGGCCTGGCTGTTCTTCCCGGCTGTTGGGTACCGCCTTTATTTTGGCAAGGGCCTGCGGAACCTTCGGGTACGTATTACCGAGTTCCGCCCGAAGATCGCAGACCACCTGAAGGACCGCATCCATCCGATACCATTGAAGTTTGGAATACCATATCTTCAGGTCCTCATCAGTGAATCGCGGCCAGAACTTAGTAATCTGTGGCCATACCGTCGATGAAAATTCAAGATCGGTCATATCTTCGCTCCTCGTAAAATCGCCAGGTTACGCTTAACATCTTCCGCCCTCCTGCGTTGATCTGAATCTTTCCCAGCTTGCTCGGCTAGAGCCATACCAGTGAACCTCTCCAGCCATCCTACAAGCCCCTTGGCAGAGATAGTACCTGTGACTGAAAAATACCGCTGCAGGCACTCGTCGAATCCATTCCTTCCCATGGCATTCAATGCATCCTGAATAGCCTGTATAGTCAGTCTTGGTTCAAGCCTGCTATTTTTGCCTTTCAGGTCATTAGCGATATCAGCAGCTTCTTGCGAAATGTCGGCAGCTCCATCCGGCGGCCTGTCGTGATCCCTGCGGCTGGTATTCGGAAACTGCGGATCAAGAGGGTTTACTGCTTCCATCGCTTCCCAAGTTTCCTGCAGAGAGTCTCCCATGCTATCAGGCTTATCGTCAACAGGTTGGTTTTCTGGCCTTGGATCAGGCGGCGGCTGATAGTTAGTTAGTTCATTTTCTGAATTTGAAGATGAAACTGAATATGAATATGAATATGTACGTTTCAAATCCGTTTCATCATCGTTACAAAGCCGTTTCAAATCCGTTTCATTATTCTTACCTCCTTTCGAACGGAATCTATCTAGACGTTTTTTATTCTTAGTCCTTTCTGCCTCATCCCGAACCATTTGAGAACAGAAGATGATTCCTTCCGGTGTCCGACCTGGAACCTCGGCAGCGAATAGCTCATTAAGAAGGGTCATGTATTGCTCAACAGAGCAGCCGCATCTTTGTGCAGCTGTTTCCGGAGGAATAGGCATGCCGTTGCTAATAAGGTATCCGTACCGTTTCGAGTCGTGCATCAGAAATCGCATCCTGAGCCAAAGGCCCTGGGCGGCAAGAGAACAGCCAGAAAGTCCGCTTCGAAGTTCATCTCCGACATAAACTTTTATGTATGGAAGATTGGCAGGCATTTTACCTTTAACCTTAGGCTTCTTTATATTTTCCATCCTTGTTGTGATTATTTTTCGATATGAAAACAGGCTTCATTCCGATAAATGGGTTTTCATGCCTTTCAATCCTAATTTTTATGGTCGCTGGAAACGGCAGTCTTGTGCTTTCCACCATATTCACTCCTACAAACATCAGCTTACACATCAGGTGTACCGCAGGATTATCCCCCAGTGAAGAGCCGTAAATCTTTGCAACCTCATTTCGGACGAAGGCAGGCGTAAAGTCAGGAGTCCGGTTGAGATTATCAGCCAGTGAAACGAACAGACCCCGCACCTCTTCAAACCATTCCTCCAGTGTAAATCCAACGTCGTCTTTCATGGCGATCATTCCAGTTCCTCCACAGCGTGCTGTGATTCGATTGATTCCGCCGGTGGGTTCGTCCGGCCTGGATTATTCTTCCCGATCTGCCGCTGGGCATATTCCAGGATCAAAAGGGCGTCTGCGGTCTTCAGGGTCACTCGCTGATCGGGGAACAGCCGCTGGGCCTCAGCCTTGAGTTTGTTTTTCCATTCGGTTTTCGTCATCCCCCGGCTGTTGCCCAGGGAGAGCGCCTTTTGCCATTTGGCGGGCCGGACCAGTTCCAGCCGGAAGCCCAGTGTCATGACTGTGAACATCGGTCCCCAGAACCACCTGCCGAAATTGAACATCCGGCTGCCCGGCTGAGCCTCTCCTGCGTATCCGCTTACCAATTCAAGATAAACCGTGACCGGAATAGTATTCATTTGTGCCTGCTGGTATATATTCCTTAAGAAGTGAACGAAATCTCCCTCTGTTTCCGGCATTGGAATACAATTTGTTTTAACATTCCCATTGCATACGCTCCGCCATGCAATACCGCCAGATGTGCCGGGGTCGATGGCTAGGATGATTTTTGATGGTTCGGTTGTTTCCATGATTTTTTCCCTTATGCTTTAGTGTCTATGTGTGCCCCTTGCATGCTCTGATCGTAAATCGTGTCGTATTCCTCTGTTTCATCCTGAAGGTCTCCGTAATTTCTCACGAACCAGGAAGTTATAAACATCCCTAACACAGTACCGAATGAAAATCCAAGGCATGCAGCTAATCCGATAAGAAGTAATGTTGTCATATGCCACCTCATAGAAAAAAGTTAAGAGTTTCGCGATTCCAACCTATCTAATGGCGTGACCGTATTACGCGGATACGGCCCCACCTATTCAGTTGTCATGAAAAGCGGAAAGTCATAGTATGACGGCCTTTCCTTGCCTACCGTCCGCCTTTCCCGGGTCTTTTACCCGGCTTAGCTTTCGCCATATTAATCACCTCCTTTCTCTTGCTGTAAAAATTCCCATGTTTCAGTCTGAAGGGCATTTTTAAGTCTGGCACGCCATGATACTCTTTTGCTGGTAATTCTGTGTCCACAGGCCTTGTGGCTTTCAATGAAGTTATCAGTCACAGTCTTGGTATATTTCGGAGATCCGATCGCCTCGATGGCCGCT
>CAYMXC010000150.1:0-7067 GCA_964394135.1 uncultured Phycisphaerae bacterium | reverse complement strand
TCTGCCGTCGGGCGAATCGCCGCCGCGCGTGGCGGGATCATACGTGCAGTGGACCTCCGTAATCTTGCCCTTTTCGTCCTTGACCACGCCGGTACATTTGACAAAATAAGCGTAGCGGAGTCGAACCTCCTGACCGGGGAACAGCCGATAATACTTCGGCGGCGGTACTTCGCGAAAATCATCCTGCTCGATATAAAGAACCCTGGAAAAGGGAACTTTTCGCGAACCGGCTGATGCATCTTCCGGATTATTTATCGCATCAAGCTCCTCAACCTGGCCTTCAGGATAGTTGTCGATCACAAGCTTCAATGGATGAAGGACTGCCATCGCCCGAAGCGCACGCTTGTTGAGATCTTCCCGCAAACAATGTTCCAGAAGCAAAATATCGTTTACACCGTCAAATTTCGCGACTCCGACGCGGCGACAAAAGTCGCGAATGGCCTCGGGAGTATAACCTCGTCTGCGATATCCCGAAAGCGTCGGCATTCGCGGATCGTTCCATCCGGAAACGTGCCCGTCCTTCACCAGCTCAAGTAATTTCCGTTTCGACAAAACTGTATAGGTAATATTTAATCGCGCGAACTCCACCTGCCGCGGACGATAATCGATTTTTGCAGGTGAAGCTTTTAATTCGCGAAGCGTATCGACAAACCAGTCATACAGCGGCCGGTGATTTTCAAATTCCAGCGTGCATATCGAATGTGTAATGCCCTCGATCCAGTCGCTTTGGCCGTGGGCCCAGTCATACATCGGATAAATGCACCATTTGTCACCGGTCCGATGGTGTGTGGCTCGCAAAATCCGATACATGACCGGATCGCGAAGGTTCAGATTCGGCGAGGCCATATCGATTTTTGCGCGCAATGTCTTTGTCCCGTCGGCAAACTCACCGTTTTTCATCTTTTCAAACAGCATCAGATTCTCTTCGACCGAACGATCCCGGTACGGACTGTTCCTGCCCGGCTCGGTCAGAGTCCCGCGATGCTGGCGAATCTGTTCCGCGCTCAGATCGCAGACATACGCCTTGCCTGCCTTGATGAGAACCAACGCCCATTGATAAAGCTGATCAAAATAGTCCGATGCATAATATAGATGCTTGCCCCAGTCGAATCCAAGCCAGCGGACGTCTTCCATGATGGAATCCACATATTCCTGCTCTTCCTTCGACGGGTTGGTATCGTCGAATCTCAGGTGGCATCTGCCGTTGTAATCCTGTGCGATGCCAAAATTCAGACAGATCGACTTGGCATGCCCGATATGAAGATATCCGTTAGGCTCCGGCGGAAATCGCGTAATCACCTGTCCGCCCGTTTTCCCCGACTGTAAATCGTCGTTAATGATATCGCGTATAAAATCGCTTTTGGTTTTGTTGCTTTCTGGCTCTGCGTTTGACATTGTCATCTTCGATCCTTCATACCATAAATTGAAACAATAAATTATATCTTTCCATTTCGGCAAACACAATCAACCACCATAAGACCTTCCTTGACCCAAATTTTCCGGCAAACTCGAAACACCGTTTCACCCATTGTCATTCCCGTGCAGGCGGGAATCCAGTCCTGCAGCCTGCCCGCCGCCTGTAATACGGAATCCATAAATATATTAAGAACGAAAATCGATGTGCCGATGAAGATAACGAACAGCCCCGGATATATTTTTACCGATGTATCTTACCAGGAAAAAAAAGGAACGTTGACGATATATGCTGGGAACTCATTGGACAATTCGAGAAATGATATTGGCCGCCTTGGGCTTGATGATCCTGTCAACCCTGGCGATCGGAATTATGGGACTCATCGATGTAATGAAAGTCTCACAAACCGCGGATACCGCAAGCCAGACGAATCGATGCCGCGAATTATTCTATCAGATCCAATCGAACGCTCCTGCTTTATCCGATCAGCAACTCGAGAACCTTTCCGGCCCACAGGCCGCCGGCAACTGGAAAAAAGCAAAAGATAAATTCTTGTCGGAAATCCGAAAACTTTCCCAGACACGCGGACTCGGTGAAAAAGAACGCCAGTTGATTCAATCGATCGAAGAAGCATGGAAAAATTACGACATCTCCTTCCAGTGGAAAACACTGGCGAACAATACGACTTCGAGCCTGACGAATCTGTCGATATTGGCGGAACAGGCGCACACCCGCACAGTTCAAAATGCGAAATTGCATCTGCTCGTGGCAACCATACTGGGCGGCCTGTTGAGTGTGCTTCTAAGCCTGTGGATGGTACGACAGGTGGGCTATATCGTTCGCTCGCTCATCCACCATCTGACGGCGACGGCCGGACTACGCTCTACCCTCTCGTATGAGGAGATGCTCAATAGTCAGAATCGCCAGCTCCGGGAAATTATCGACGGCCTAAACTCCCTGATGGGTGAAAAAGAACCGGATGATCAAAACACAAAAACACCGAAATCTATGTAATTAAAAGATAGAAACACCGTTTTTTCACTGTCATTCCAGCGCAGATGGCATGAGTGGAGCAAAGGCGGAAATCCATCTTCTCTTGGAACTCCGAACCGAGAACTTTTATTGCATCCTAACACTATTTTCCTTTCATCGCCGCCTGCTCGGGAATGACAATGGGCAAAATGGCGTTTCAAGTTTGCCGGAAAAATTTGGCAGACACGCAGCCGGACAATAGTCACTTGGACTCTTGAAAATTCCTTGCAATCGATATAAGATCATCCAATCTGAAAAAGAAAGAAAAATCCCATGAAATCCTATAGAAAAGAATTATGGTTCGAAGTTCCCCGTCGACGGCAGATTGTCCACATCACACCACAGGTCCAGCAGTGCCTTGAAGAATCAGGCATCAAGGAAGGACTACTCTATTGTGGGGCGATGCACATCACCGCCAGTGTTTTCATTAACGACAACGAAAGCGGCCTCCACGCAGACTTCGAACGCTGGCTGGAAAAACTCGCCCCAGAAAAACCTTACGATCAATACGCCCATAACGGCTATGAAGACAACGCCGACGCCCACCTCAAACGAACGATCATGGGTCGTGAGGTCATCGTGCCCATCACTGATGGCAAACTGGATTTCGGCCCCTGGGAACAGATCTTCTACTACGAACTCGACGGCAAACGCCGAAAGCGGGCGCTGGTGAAAATTATCGGCGAATAACCCGAAATACAAACTGAAGATCGATAAATTATCGGACCTCTTCGCGTAATCCTTGCAAAAAAACCTCCATTACTGTATGGTAGCATACAGATTATGCCCTTTTTGAGCAGCGGGCTAATTCCGTAAATGAGTCTGACTGCTCAAAGGAAGAAGGATAATATGGAATTGCCGCAACGCAAAGGGGAAGACCGTTTCTTACCGGCCGGACGATACCGGTCGCTTCAGGCAGCGATACGAAACAACCGAAACCTAACGGAAGTTCGGTCACTGGTAATGTCGGCCTTCGATCGACGTACGCGAATGTTTCCTTTTGTCAATTTCGACTGGTACACCGTTCCCTGCGGTCCGCGATCGATTGCCGCCGCCCTCTACGAAGTAGGAATGATTCGAACTCGGTTTGTCTTTCAACTCTGGAACCCGAATATTCGGCCAAGCCTCGCCAGGATCGACGGTTTACCGATCGACATCTTCCTCATTTCAAGTATGCAGGTTCACGCCGCCGAATCCTACCGTCTCGTCGAAGAAATCTGGCGCATGGGGGAAAACCGCCCCCTTATCATCGCGGGTGGCCCAAAGGCCTGTTATGAACCTTTCGATTATTTCGGCCTGGGCCCAAACGGTCAAATCGGTGCAGACGTCGTAGTAACAGGCGAAGAGCCGGTCCTCTTGGAACTGCTGTCGGTCCTGGGCGATTTCGGTGCCGGACCCGCAGCCATGCGATCTGCCTTCAATCGCGCACGGTCGGCCGGCGCACTGCGGGAAATCCCGGGCCTGGTCTATGCCCAGGACGGACGCTGCGATGGAAAAAATCTGATCAATACGGGCATCCAACGATTAATGTGCGACCTCGATGATCTGCCCATGACCAGCGTCGGCTATCGAACGCTCGAACCGCCTCACCGCCGTAAAACCCTCTCGCAAACAACGCTGCCTATGCACAAAGGTGGCGGCGGATCAATGGTAACATCCATACTGCTCACACGCGGATGCAAATTCAATTGCCATTACTGCCCCATCCCCTCCTATAATCAGCGGAGCTATCGCAGAAAAAGTCCTCAGCGGATCGTGGATGAATTCATCGACTGCCGCCGGCAGATCAATACCAAATATATCTTCGGAGCAGATGATAATTTCTTCAACAACCGGAAAATTGCCGAAGAAACAATACTGGCGCTTGCTTCAGCCCAGTACGACGGCAAGCCCATCGGCCGCCAAATCCGCTTCGGAACCGAATGTACCGTAGTCGATGCCTACAAATGTCGAGACCTGTTTCCTCTCGCCCGGCATGGACGCGCCGGAATCAACGGCCTGTGGATGGGCGTGGAAGACCTCTCTGCAGTGCTGGTCGACAAGGGTCAGGGACCGAACATCACCGAAGAGGTCTTTGCCGCTATGCTCGCCAACGATATCGCACCCATGGTCATGATGATGCACCACGACGATCAGCCGCTGAGTTCACCCGACAAAATGACCGGCCTGACCGACCAGATCAAATTCCTCCACAAAATCGGAGCCGTCAGCCTGCAGTGCACGGTGGCCAATCCCATTTACGGCTCGCGGTGGATCTCCGAAGTCATGGAAAAAGGACTCCTCTATCGAAGTGTCGGTAACGAAAAAATTACCGACTTGCATTTCGACGGCAACCATGTCATCGCAAGTACTCGCTCCGATCCCTGGAAAATCCAATATGGCTTGCTCTGCGGATATGCAACGTTCTACAATCCGCTTAATCTCTTGAAATCATTTCGATTTCCTCGGAAACATCTCCGTCAGAAAGCTATCTTCTTTCAACTCTGGGGCATGCTCACCCTGGCCAGGACAGCTTGGAAACTCAAAGGCTACTTGTGGAAATTATGGCGGGGAAAAATCCAGCGAGTCAAAGACTGGCCGGAAAAATTCCGCAGGCCAGGAACACCCTATCCGGCACTGCTTCCTGCTGCAGAATATGAAAATCATTTGCCGGCACAATTGAATGTACCCGACAAACCTGAAATAAAAATAACAGAAAGCCCTCGTATCTCATGAGGGCTTTCTGTTCGAAACCGGAGCTGTTCTTACGTGGTTCTTTATTTTAAGCTCGGCGCCTGAACAGCAGGGCCGGTACTGTACTGAGAGCCAGAAAGACGGTCGATGGCTCGGGAACGGGAATATCCGACGTGATACTCAACTTGATCCCGCAATTGTAATAGTGGCAGTCAGGGTCGAATCCGAGCGCAAATCGGCCGTCGGCAGCATAAGTATTCAGCATCGTGATCTGATCCTGAGTGAAATTATAGGAAAGATTGTGCGGCGTGGTTGTCAAATTCCGATAGACGACCAGTACAATCCCCTGGCCGGCAAAATTGTCCCCGCCTCCTTGATTGTCGGTGTACGTTTTAACGCCTAATGGTGCAGTATCAAGCAGGTGAATGTAAAGAACATTGCTGTTGTTGTCCCAGTTGTATATCTTGCTGAAAGACAGGGTCGCACTCGTGGCCGCTTCAGGCGATTTCCACGGGCGATTCATTCCCCACGTATAATAACGCGTGTGATCCAGATCGCCCAGATCGGCATCAGAAGGAATTAACTGATATGTGCTTGCCCCGGCTGTGGCGCAGACAATACACAACACCAGAATACACAGAAGTGCAATAAGATAATCTTTTTCAACCCGCAGAGGGGATGGGCAGACAGCCGCTCTAGCGCATACGAACGTGGTCATGGTTCTCATCTCTTTTCCTCCAAAATTTTTCCTAAATTCTCTCTGGCACCGTTACATTAACAATGCTCTTCATAAACATAAAATACAAAAAACAAATAGGCAAATCGGGTCGAATAATTCGTGGAAAACGCTCCGATTTGAGGAAAATCTGTAAAAATAGGAAAGAAAGTAGAATTGCGTAAACCCTAATAATCCTCAACGAACCTGCGACAGGCACATGTTATGCAGACCGCATTGTCGTAGAAGCTTTATTCCTTCGGCACAAACGCCTGGCGAAGAAGCTCCTCGTCAAACTGCTGTGGAACCGTACCGCCGGAAGCGTATTGGTAAAGCGCTCCGAGAACGATTCCGTGCAGAGCCGAAGAAACCAGAGACAGTATCAGGAACAGAATAAAACTGATGGCTCCTCCAATAAACGCCGGCACGGAAGTTGTACCCATTATGCTCAGGATCATCCCGATCGCGAATGGAATCGTAGCCACCAGGCCAATCAAAAACGTAATCAGACCAATGCCGAGATTCGCCGTCAACGCTTCGCCCCAGGTCTTCCGCAAAATCGCCAACGATCGCTTGACGGCGTCGAACGGACTGGCCTTTTCTACCACAAGGATCGGAACGACAAAATACGTCGCCAGACTCCAGACCATACCGAAAAGACCGCTGAGAATCTTCCCCAGCTTTTCGGAACGGTCTTCGACGATCCGCAGGATCACGCCAACCGTCGCACTGACCAGTGCCCAGGCGAATATCTGCGGCAGCCGGGCCATGGCCGCCCGAAATCCGTCTGCCACCGTCGGATCGCCACCGTTAAACCGTTTGATGGCGCATGAGATCAGTGCGGAATTGAAAAAGACGATCACGAAATAATTGACAAAATAAAATGCAAAAAGAATTAAATACGCCAGCGGATCGTGTGGTGCGGATTTCGTCTCATCGAGGGTTTTGAAATATTCACTGCCGGACAGCGGCAGCGCAAAACTGCCAAGTACGATCAGACAGCATATTCCGCTGAGCAGTGGAAAAATCAGCATTTCCTTGTCAAGCGTCAGAACTCGATAACTTTGCTTCGAAAGTTCCCAGCCGTTATGAATGCGCTCGAACATGATCGTCCTCCTGAAAATCAAGCCCGCCGTTTTCCGATGACTCATAAACAGAATAATCTCGGCTAAAGCAAAATTCAACTTTATTACGATTGCCCCCCTCAAGGCTTCAGCTATAGTGTTTGAATTA
>CAYMXC010000149.1:0-7071 GCA_964394135.1 uncultured Phycisphaerae bacterium | reverse complement strand
TTCATAAGACGTTATTCAAAACACCAAGGATACGCCGCTTTATTCAATTTTTCAATCCACCACTTTCGGTTATAGCTCCAGGGTTTGGCTTCATCCATTATGTCAATGCGGTTCTTGCAGAAAGCTAATTGACTTTACACCGCCAGCAGCCGTGGCGGTCGTAGAACACGCAGGAAGAGGGAGCACGAATGTCCTCGGTTGGTGTGAGCGTAAACAATGAATTCATAATATTTATGTTTTAGATTGTCTTTTTATCATAATTATTTATAATTGGTTATTTTTCTGTTCCTTTGCACTGAATGTACGAAAATTAAAATAGAAAAAACTTGACATTCAATACAACCGTTTGTATTCTGATATACAAACGAGTGTATCAAGTAGATAAGTATTGAATAAAGAGATTAACAATGGCGACGCTCGAAGAGATTGCGAAAAAAATTAATCTTTCTCCTTCTACAATATCACGAATATTGAACACCCCGAACAGCCGGACTCATATTTATTCTGAAGCGACAAAGAAACGAGTATTTGATGCAGTCCGCGAAATGGGGTATCAGCCTAATTTAATGGCTCGATCTTTCCGCACGCGAAAGAGTTATACCATTGGTTTTTTAGCTTCCAGCCTGGGTGGCCCGGTTGCTCAATTAGAATTGGAAGAAATGGAACGACTTTTAGCGGAAAGAGGTTATCGCATTTTTTTGGGATTTACCCGAGATAAGCCCGAGCTGGAGGATGCCTATTTTCAGGAATTCAATTCGCGGAAAGTGGAAGGGATTATTTTAGCATTTTATGAGCGCGACCGGACCAGCAATAGTCTTCGCCGATTAATCCAGGGGAGAATGCCTATTGTCGCGGTAGGGCCAATGGTAGGGTTGGGTGTCAGTTATGTTGACGTTGATCGTGCAGAAGGCGCATATCAGCTTGTTCGTCATCTAGTAATTGATCATCAGTACAAGGAAGTTGCGTTTTTCGGCGCCGATTCCACGTCCTGTTCGATTATTCAACGGTTTGAGGGTTACGAGCGTGCTCTTGCTGAAGCAGGTATTGCCGTGGATGAAAAGATGATTTTTTATCATCATGGCATGGATCGGGAGAAGGACGTTTTGCAGATGGCTCGTTCGCAATTTGATGAATGCCTGAAACGATTGGGACGTTTGCCAAAGGCAATTTTTGCTTCGAATGATCAAAAAGCTATTGCCGTTATGAGAGAGATGAAACGCCGGGGTTACCGTGTTCCTGAAGATGCAGTGGTTGTCGGTTTTGATGGTATTGATATTGGTGCGGAGCTTCCTGTCAGTTTGACAACTGTTCGTCAACCTCGTGAACAGATCAGTCAGGAGGTAGTTAAATTGCTTTTGAATTTCATAGAGAACAATTCATCGCCTGAACCTAAAAGTGTGATTCTGAAACCGGAATTATTGATCCGGGAAAGCTGTGGATGTAAATAATCCCGGGAAACAGAACGCGCAACGATGAAATGTAAATGCTATTCAAAATAACGCAGGGTTGGATGGTATTTTTAGAAAGGAGATATCAAATGCGTAAGGTAAGTCTAAGGTTGGCAAGTCTGTTGGTGGTTTTGACGGTGGGATTGAGCTATGCCGCGGCGTGGGAGGATTCATTCCAGGACGGTACAGCCACTTCGCCGCCCGTGGACTGGATGTTTCTGAATGGGACCTGGAGTGTGATACAGGATCCCGGCAACTCATCTAATTATGTTTACAAAAATGATAAGAATTTTACTCGTACTCTTGTACCGACCGGTGTAGGGGCTTCGGAAATCTCAAAGGCTTACGGCAAGTTCTATGCCAACCAGTTGGGGCATGACACGGCATTTCAGTTTCAATCTCTGCTGGCCTATAATCCGGACTGGTGGTTTGTTACTCGTCAGCTTGCTGTGAATGTTTACAACAGTGGATGGGATTCCGCGTATTGCCATATTGACCTTTGGGATATGGGGGGCGGTGATGGTTCTGAAATAACCCTGGACACCGTAAGCGGCTGGTATGTAACTCCCAATACCTGGTACAACGTCGAAATGGCCTACAGCAATTACTCTGCTACAACAGGAATCGATGTTGATGTTCGTGTGTGGCAGGACGGCCAAAGCCGGCCGGATACAGCCCTGTTGAGCGGACATATCAACACCGACAACTGGGCGTTTGGCGGACAGGGAATTCAATTAACTACCTGGAGCGGCTTAGATCGGAATCCTATCGAAATGTACTGGGATAATGTTGGTGTAGAAGGCGCGCTTCAGCCTATTCCCGGTGATGCCAACTCGGACAGAAAAGTCAACGTGGTTGACCTGGGAATTCTGGCTACCAACTATGGTACGATCGGCACAGCTACATGGGCTATGGGTGACTTCAATAATGATACCATCGTCAATGTGGTTGATCTGGGAATTCTGGCCACCAACTATGGTTATGGTATGGATAGTGGATCGGAAGTTCCGGAACCGATGAGCCTGGGACTGCTGGGATTTGGTGGACTGACTTTATTGCGGAGAAAGAGGTAAATGTACTCTCTTTGTGGCAGTCCGTTTCATCACGAACTGCCGCATTACGATAGAGCATGGAAGGTGAATGTCTGTATCGAATAGAGTATTACGGAAGAGGCTCTATGGAAGTAGGCTGTAAGAAGAAGCAGAGTGCTTTTTCGGCCGTGGCAGGCAAACCTTACTTGACTCTCATTTCAAAAGGAGATATCAAATGTGCAAGGGAAGTTTGTGGCTGGCTGGGCTGATGGTGATGTTGATGGTGGGATTGAGTTATGCCGCAGTATGGGAAGATTCATTCCAGGACGGTACAGCCGTTTCGCCACCCGTGAACTGGGCGGTTCAAAACGGAAGCTGGAGCGTGATTCAGGAGCCTGGCAACTCATCCAATTATGTTTACAAAAATGACCAGAATTTTACCCGCACCCTTGTTGCGACCGGTGTGGGCGCTCCAGAGATATCCAAGGCTTATGGCAAGTTCTATGCCAACCAGTTGGGGCATGATACGGCATTTCAGTTTCAATCTCTGCTGGCCTATAATCCGAACTGGTGGTTTGTTACTCGTCAACTTGCTGTGAATGTTTACAACAGTGGATGGGGTTCCGCGTATTGCCATATTGACCTTTGGGATATGGGGGGCGGTGATGGTTCTGAAATAACCCTGGACACCGTAAGCGGCTGGTATGTAACTCCCAATACCTGGTACAACGTCGAAATGGCCTACAGCAATTACTCTGCTACAACAGGAATCGATGTTGATGTTCGTGTGTGGCAGGACGGCCAAAGCCGGCCGGATACAGCCCTGTTAAGCGGGCATATCAATGCCAGTAACTGGGCGTTTGGCGGACAGGGAATTCAATTAACTACCTGGAGCGGCGGGAGCCAGAATCCTATCGAAATGTATTGGGATAATGTTGGTGTAGCCGTTCCTGAACCAGTGACAATGGTATTAGTTGCAGGCAGCGGTTTATTGGCAGCTAGTCGTCGTTTTCGAATTTAAGAGGTTTTATTGATGATTAGGATCCAATTGTTTCCAGGGGAAACTCTGGAAACAATTGGGTTCGATATCGATGGTGGAAATGTGCAAACAAAATGCATATGCAGCAGATAGAAGTGAATTCTTAACTACTTTTGCAAGCCTTAATCGGGAGGAGCCCGGAATATGCGAATGTCTTCGATTTCGATACGGTTAATTTTGGGGTTATGGGCTGTGCTTTGTTCAAATGCAATAGCGGTGAATTGGCCCGACACTTCGAACAACATTCACCTGCACATAAACGCCTTTGCGGATTATCCCACGCCGTATACCGATACCGAATTGTTAAATATGGCGACACGATTTGATGTGCTGTATTGGGGCTCATACAAGAGCGACCGTGACGTGGCCAAAATACATAATTGGACCAACCGGGACACTAAGGTTTTGTATTATCGCGACAGCATTGGGGAGCAACCTTCATACAATGACTGGAGTATCGTTAACGCAAATGAAAGCTGGTTTGTTCATGATCGGGACGGCTATCGGATCAAAAATAAAGAATACGGTTGGTACTTGATGGACGTAGGTTCTGCGGGTTGGCGAAATCATATCTGCGGTTATCTTCAAGATAAAATTGTCTCATTTGGATATGATGGGGTATTCATGGACGATACCTCATATGCCCTGTCGGATTCGACCGATGGATTCGTCAGCGTCCTTCCCGATAATACGACTCGGTCTCTGCCTTCCAACGATTATGGTTACACTTCGTACAAAAATCGATACGTTAACGATACTGTCGGTTTTCTCACGCAGATTAAAAATACCCTGGGTTCGAACAAGGCGGTGATCTACAACGGTGTCGATCCCATCAATGGTGGACTGACCGATGGCTTGCGGTTCCTGCCTTATGCCGATGGTGGGCTGCAGGAAAACTTTGTGCATGCAGGTTGGTGGGATATTAATTTTCGCTTAAGTGAAACACAATGGAAAAGCTGCGTCGATGGAATGGTGCAGGCCCAAAGTCAAGGCAAAAAAATACTAACCATGTCAGGCAGCTCAAATGGCAGTGATGAACAGCTTGATCAATTAGCCCAGTTTAGCCTGGGTTCATTCCTGCTGGCATCTGGGCCGAGTTCATATTATTATTTTAATGATCCACGATATCCGTATCGAACCTATATAAATGATTGGGCGGCCAAGATTGGGACTGCCAGTGGAGCCTATTCTATCAATGGCGGTCTTTATACTCGTAATTTCTCAAATGGCAAGGTTTTTGTCAATCCCAAGTCCTTTGGCGGATCAATCTATACTGCGTCCATCCAGCCTGGATACATAACTCTTGATGGCCAACCAATCCGCCAAATATCCGTATCGCCTCAGTCAGCGGAAATTTTGCTCAAGCGTTCGGTTGTGGGACTGTATAAGGTTGATGAAGGAAATGCCGGAGCCGTTGCGTCTGACGGTAGTACACTTATTGATTCGTCAGGAAATAAATTTTCGGCTACGCCTTCCGGCTCACCTGTTTTCAGCTCCGACACTCCCCTTGGCGAAAAGGGAAAGTCTTTATATTTTGATGGGGTAAATGATAAGGTTACTTTGGCAGCTAATGATCAATTTGATTTTGGTACATACTCATTTACCGTCGAAACGGTATTTAAAGTGAATACTTTGACATCATCGCCGTTTAATCTGATTTTGGACGATCGAGGGGCAACTGGCGATCCTTCCCGAGTAACTTTGGGCTTATGGGGAGCGGGATCGGGTGGTGATGGGCAGATCATCGCCGGCTTTGTTGATAGTGCCGATCACCAGGTCATTTTTAATCAAACTGGCTGGTTAATTGATAAAAACTTTGCCGATGGGCAGTGGCATTCTGTTTCTTTGGTCAGGGACATTGCACTTGGCAAGGTTTCTCTCTATGCCGATGGGATTTTTCTGGCCCAAATGTCGGATACCACCGGTACCATAAATAATGTTGATTGGGTCAATCCGCTGACTTTTGGTAAAGAAGGAAGCGGAAATAACGTGAATTACTTTAACGGGTGGATCAGTACTGTCAAGATCACTGCGGAACCTCTGGGAGTAAACAATATAATAAAGATGCATTATCTTTTAGGTGACGCCAATGACGATGGAAGAGTGGATGTGATCGATTTGGGGATTTTAGCTACGAATTATGGCTGTGGAAGTGAATTGACTTGGGGACAGGGTGATTTTAATGGTGATGGATGGGTCGATGTTTGCGATTTGGGGTTTTTAGCAAGCCATTATAACATTAGTGAAAATGCATCTTCGAATCATATGACAAATAACGTTCCTGAACCGACTGAACTAACATTACTGATATTGGGCGGATTAACTGTGGATCGAAAAAATAGAAAAAATTAAATGATTGAAAAACAAGTAAGTATACCGTGTTCCAAGAATTCTTTGTCATAAGCCAGATATTTCTTAAATCATTCGTAAAGGATACGCCATGAAACGAAATGGAAAAGGATTTACGTTAATTGAGTTATTGGTCGTTGTTGCAATTATTGCCGTATTGATTTCGATTCTTTTACCTGCGTTAGCGCGGGCTCGCGATATATCACGGTGTGCTGTTTGCGCCGCGAACCAACGATCTGTTGGTCAGGCGATGTTAATGTATACCCAGGATTATGCAGGCTGGTTTCCACCTGCATGGGGTCCTATGATTAATTCACTCGGTGGAGGATGGGATTCCTGGACTGGTTTTTTAATCAGGTTGGGTTATATTAAAATGACCAATTCCGTCGATCGGATGAATGTGCTTCGCTGTCCTTCTTCTCGATATGCGATCAATGAAAGTAAAGGTTATTATTACCGTACTTATGCGGTGAACGATTATTATTGGCGGGCTGGTAACAAACCGACCTTTGGTGCATATCGACTTGAGGAATTCGAAAATCCTTCTAATACCGTTCGAGTTTGTGAAGAGGGAGCAGAAGTGTTGGACGGAGTGGTAAATATCGGGGATTTCTTTTCGTTGCCTCCTGAAGGAATGGATTTTCTGCATAACGACATGATGAATGTTCTGTGGGTTGATGGACACGTTGGTTTATTGGCCCGAAAGAGCACATTCCCTTCATTATTTATGACTAAGACAGATAAATAAAGCTTTTTCAAGCAATGCCGTGCAAAGGAGTGATCAATGTCCAATTGGGTCAAGTTGGCATTAATGTGCTTGGTAACCGGTACATCGGCAGTATGGGCGGAACCCATCATTTTGGAATGGCGTGGCAGTGTTGCACCGACTCGACAGGTGAGATTTAATTCGCCGCGAGGATATTCGCCAGACTATGTCGCACTTGAAAACCACCAATTGCTAAGAAATATCGGTATTGTCATCGAAACCAGTAAACTCTGGGCTTATGATGCAGGTACATCATCAGGAGAAGCAAGGGCCAAGGTAATCTCGGTTTCAACTTTTAACCACGATAATAAAAAAGGGATCATCGTTGACAGTGATTTGAAATGGCCCGGAGGAAACGTTCACATTACGCAAATTTGGCAAGTGTTGAATAATGACGATGCGATATACTGGCACGTTAAAATTGTTCCTGCCAAACCT
>CAYMXC010000148.1:0-7109 GCA_964394135.1 uncultured Phycisphaerae bacterium | reverse complement strand
GCTCGAATACCTGCCTCGCCTTCGCCATGAAGCTGGCGGCGGGAAAGGCCAGTCTTTCTGAATGCCCCTACGCCTCCGATGAAGCAAAAAAAGTTCTCGGCGCCGCCGCTGAGCCGTCGGTCAAGGGTGTCTCGCTGGGTTCGGACAAATCGGTGAAGCTCGGTGAGGAAACCGTCCTCTATCGCCATGAAAAAACATTTGTCAATAAAACCATTTTTGCCGTGGACGTCACTAAGGCCGATGACGCTACGCTCAAGGCGATTAAGGATTATCTCCTGATCCGCGTCGGCGAGGAATTTCGAGTCGAAATGGTCGCCGTCACGCAAAAAGATTCCGCGGACGCCTTTACCAAGCAAGCGGTAAAGGCCTGGCAAACCACCGGTCGACCGCTGGTCCTGAGAAGCGGCGATATGAATGCACTAAAATCAGCCGCCGTCGCAGTAAAAGGTTCACGAAGTCTTATTTGTGCGCCCACGCCCGAGGCTGCCATGGAACTCTGGCCGATCGCCAAGGAAAACGATCACGCCCTGGCCGTCACCGCGCCGGATCTCGATACGCTGGTCGGCCTGACCGCAAAAATCAAGAAAACCGGTTTCAACGATCTGGTTCTGCAATTCAATACGTCTTCACTCGCCGAACAGTTCCAGACCAATACTATCGCCCGGCGAGCGGCCATCAAAGATACATTCAAACCGCTGGGCTATTCGTCCCTGCGATTCGTCGAAAACGACAATGCCCTCGAAAGTACGGTCGAGGCGATCAACGAGATCAACAAATACGGCGGTATTTGCGTCCTGCCGACCTTCGACCCGGCGCAGTTGGCGACGCTGATGACCCTGCGTCTGAATATCTTCACCGATCCGCAAAAACCGATCCAGGTCGAACCGAAAGTCTACGCCGTCAGTGAACCCAATCCGGATTCGCCCATCTTTGTAACGACCAATTTCTCGTTAACCTATTTTATCGTCTCCGGCGAGATTGAAAACAGCGGCACCAGCGCCTGGTTGGTCGTTCCCGAGTGCGAAGGTATGAGCGTCCTGACCGCCTGGGCCGCCGGTAAGTTCTCCGGGGCCTCGATTGGAAAATTCGTCAGGGAATGCGGCCTGGAAAATCAAGTTAAACGCCGCGAGATCATTATTCCCGGGTATGTCGCGCAGATCAGCGGCGAACTGGAAGAAAATCTCCCCGGTTGGAGTGTTGTCGTCGGGCCTCAGGAAGCGGCCGACCTCGAAGGGTTTATTAAAGCTCGAATAAAGTGATGAAGTACCGATGCCGTTAGTCGAATTCATTCCCAACCATCGTCAGGTCGACGTTCCGCCGGGCACGCCGCTGCTCGATGCCGCCAAACTCGCCGGCGTCGAAATCGTCGCCCCCTGCGGCGGTAAGGGGACCTGCGGGAAGTGCATCGTCAAAATTATTTCCGGCCAGGGCGACTCCGATAGTCTCGGCATGCTCGATTCCGAAGCCGTCGCCGAGGGTCAGGTCCTGGCCTGTAAAACCAAAGTCCTCGATTCGCCCCTGACCGTCGAAATTCCAAAACCCATCGAGTCCGAGGGCGGAAAATTCACCGACCTCAACGAGGTCCACCTCGTCCGCGAGGAACTTTTACCCAAAGAGTGGGAATACGATCCCCTGGCGGCCAAATGGTTCATCACCGTCCCGCCGCCGCAATTGGAAGACGGCTTATCCGATCTGGATCGCCTGACGCGAACGATTCAAAAAGAGTGGGGAAAAGAAAAAGTCGTCTATTCGCTTCGAGTTTTACGGACGATTGCTTCGACGCTTCGCGCGCAAAACGGCCAGGTAACCGTCACGCTCATTCGTGAGCCCGAGCAGCTTCACGTCATCAATTTTGAACCGGGCGACACGACTTCGCGACTCTACGGGATCGCCGTCGACGTCGGTACGACTACAGTTGCCGTCCAACTGATCCACCTGACCGACCGCCGGATCCTCGGTACTCGAAGCGACTACAACGCCCAGATTTCCTGCGGCCTGGACGTTATCAGCCGGATCAACTACGCCAAACGTCCCGACCGGCTCATTGAACTTCGCGACCGCGTTCTTAAAACCATCAATACGCTCATCACGCAAGTCGCACAAAGTCATCAGGTCGATCCGCAGGAAATCTCCAACGCCGTGATCTCCGGCAATACGACCATGACCCATCTGCTGCTGGGACTCGATCCGGAATTCATCCGCCTCGAGCCTTATACGCCGACCGTTATGGAAGTACCGTACCTGACCGCCGAACAGATCGGTATCGCGATTAATCCCGATTCCTGGATCTATTTATCTCCCGCCGTCGGAAGCTACGTCGGCGGCGATATCACCGCCGGGATTCTCTGCACCGACCTGGCCGCGGAGACCGACGCGGTAAACCTATTCATCGATATCGGCACCAACGGCGAACTCGTGCTGGGCAATCGCGAGTTCCTCATGGCTTGCGCCTGCTCGGCCGGGCCCGCCTTCGAAGGTCAGGGCCTCGACTGCGGGATGCGTGCGGCGCTCGGTGCGATTGAAAAAGTTCAAATCGATCCGGTCACCGGCCAGGCCGCTTATGCGACGATCGGCAACGTCCCGCCCAGGGGCATCTGCGGTTCGGGGATCATCGACCTGATCGCGAATTTGTTTATTACCGGCTGGATCGACGCCGCCGGCAAGCTCGATCGCAGCGGAAAATGTAAATTTATCACCATCGAAGGTCGAATCGCGCGATATACTATCACGCCAGTCGAAAAAAGTGCCTCAGGTAAACCCATCACCATCAGCGAAATCGATATTGAAAACATTATTCGTACCAAGGCCGCGATTTACACCGCCTGCGCCTTGATGCTGGATCAGGTCGGTCTGAAATTTACCGATTTAAATCACATCTACATCGCCGGCGGCTTCGGCCGATTCCTCGATATCGAGCAGGGGATCATTCTCGGTCTGATTCCCGACGTTCCGCGTGAAAAGTTCCGCTACATCGGTAATTCCTCCCTCATGGGTTCCTATATGATCGCCGTTTCACAGGATTATCGCCGGCGGCAATTGGAATTGTCGCGGCGGATGACTTATCTGGAGCTTAATACCAATCCAGGCTACATGGACCAGTACACCGGCGCACTTTTTTTACCCCATACGGATTTAACCCGCTTTCCAACCGTGGCCCGGGAGCTTTTACATAAACACAAAACAGACGGGAGGGGTAACGGTGGCAACCAATAAACAAATCGGACAATTGATTGCCGTTGAAATGGCGATCCGCAAGTTGCGGGAAAAGAATATTCAACCGCCCAGATCGATAAAAATCTTCGGCAGACAATTGACGATCGAATCGCCGGACTATGAGGTGAAGGAAGAAAACGTCGCGTTGGCCGATCGGATTCTGGCGTATCATTTTTTAGCAAGCGAAGGTTCCACAGAACCGACCGGCGAATGGATTTCGTTCCGCGACTTCACCGGCGGCCAATTTTACCTGGAACCCTTTCGTTCACGAACGGTCATTCCGCTGGTTAAGCATTTTAAAGACGATTTGGACGCCTTGCGAAAAGCGATGGGCGTTTTTGACTGGGAGCCGATGACGGCGGGCGATTTTTCCGCAAAGATAAAGGCGGTTGAGAATCTACCGCTCCTGCTGGTATACTATCGCGGTGAAGACGGATTCGAACCGTCGGCCGACGTCCTCTTCGATTCGGCGATCCGCAGGATCTTCTGCACGGAAGACGCCGTGGTCCTGGGAACGCGACTCTGTCGGGGATTGATCGGTCAGCCGTGCGATTGCTGTTCCGGATGCGGCATGTGCGACACCCGGCGGTAAATCCGGCGGTACTCGATAAAAATCGGCATAAAAAACGGTAAAAAAAGGAGAACACCCCATGGGAATTCTGTTAGATCGACTGGCTCAGAAAAAATTACTCGTCTCCGACGGCGCGTGGGGCACGATGCTCCAGGCGGCGGGACTCACCGGCGGGGCCTGCCCGGAGGAATGGAACGTCACGCATCCGGATAAAGTCCGGGCGGTCGCCAAGGCCTACCAGGACGCCGGCGCCGATATCGTCCTTTCCAATACCTTCGGCGGAACGCGGGCCAAGCTCGAAAAAGTCGGCCTGGGCGATCGCGTCGCGGAACTCAACGAAGCCGGCGCGAAATTATCACTGGCCGGCGCGCCCAACTGCATCGTCGCCGCCTCGATCGGCCCGACGGGCGAATTCATGGAGCCGGTGGGCGAATTGACCGAAGAACAGATGCAGGCTTACTTTGCCGAACAAATCGCCGCGATCTACAAAGGCGGCGTCCGCGCCATTTGCATCGAAACGATGAGCGCGGTGGAAGAAGTCATCTGTGCCATTCGGGCGACCAAAAAAATCGATAAAAACATCGACGTGATCACCACGCTTACCTTCGAAAACTCCCCACGGGGCTATAAAACCATGATGGGCGTCGATTGCCAGCGGGCGGCCACGGAACTCGACGCCGCCGGCGCCGACGTTATCGGCGCCAACTGCGGAAACGGCATCGAACAGATGATCACGATCACCAAAGAACTCCGCAAATACACCAAAAAACCGATCCTGATCCACGCCAACGCAGGGCTGCCTGTCCTGGTCAACGGCCAAACGACTTTTAAACAAACCCCGCAGGACATGGCCGCCAAAGTTAAGGAACTCGTCGACGCCGGTGCCTCAATCATCGGCGGCTGCTGCGGAACCACCCCAGCACACATCGCAGCGATCAAAGTAGAGATAGATAAGCTTCGGACGCCATAGGGTGGCTGATAGCCACGATCTCGCGCTGACGCTGAAAGCGTCATTTTATCGCTTCGCGAAAGATCGGCTGTCGTCGAAGACGACGATAGCGCCTCAAAAAAATAATCGGGCCGCGTGATTCTTCTTTCAACGATCACGCGGCCCTTTTACCATTGGTTCTACAAGACTGGCGCATAAATGACGCTTTCAGCGTCCGCGAGACCCCGCCATCGGCACCCGCGATTAAATTAGGTAATGTTGATATTATCAGACGGTTCCGATTGTTCGGCCGGCTGTCAGCGAGGTCATGGGTTGGATTCTCAACGGATTCGGCACCCAGGACCCGACCCAGCAGGCACTGGAGCAGATCGAGAACCAATTGACTGAAATGAACCAAGAACTCGCGACGATTCAGACCGGCATCAACAATCTGACCAACATGGTGACGCAATTGATGCCGACGGTGAACCTGGAATGGGCGAATCTGGTCGCCACCTACGATTCGCTGAATATGTCCAATGAGGAAACCGTCATTCAAAACCAATATCAGAACTTGCAGACTAATTTTACGACCTCGAATCCGAACGTCTGCACGGCAGCGGGCAGTAATGCCGCGATGCTGTTCGCCCATAATATTCTGAGCGCTTCGGCCTACGATATCGACCAGCAAATCTATAACATGTACGCCCAGATGACCGGCCAGTACGCCGAATGTCGCTTATTACCTGGAATGGACGGCCAACGGGAGCACGTATACTTTCCAGAAGGAAACCAACGTCAGCGTTGTGAAACTGCAGTTACCGTCGACGGCGGCGCCCACGGCGCCTGCGTCGTACACCGTTACTTCACCGACGGGATCGCAGACCGTACCTGTTTCCTGGTACGATATCAACTTCCAGCAGATCAGTTCACCGACCAATGACCCGAACGATCCTAAAAGCAATGCCGACAGCCTTTACGGCAGTGGCGTGTTCTTTGTGCGGGTGCTTCCGACCTGGCAGGCGGATACGGGTAAAAAGACTCAGGACAATAACAACCAGTGGTCGACCGTCTATACGCCCAACCCTGCAAACGTCTCGGTTTACATCCAGAGCACGCCGTGCGACTTGAGAATGTTCCAATCGGCCCCCATTACGTATACCGGCGGACTTCACACGACGCTCTGCAACGGTACGACCGGTAACGTTACCATGGTCTTCAACTGGAACGGTACTATGAGTACTACGGATAGCTGGCAAAACACCGCCGGGGGTAATCAGAGCCTTAACTGTCAGTCCACCAGTCAACAGGCAAACAGTAATAAATCTACGACCACGTCCAGTTTCACGCTCGATCCGAACACCAATACCAATGTCGATTACCAGGTTCAGCAGATTCTCACCAGCACGTACGCCAATGGCATGGAGTATGGGTACTTGCTTACGACGAACGGGTGTTTGAACTCGATGGAAATCATTCCTACTTCGAAATAAGACGATTTTAAAAAACGAAGTCATCAAAAAAACCTGAACTCGATCATGCGTAGGCGGTGTCATACCAAATGACGCCGCTTCGCTTATTATGATCAGCAAAATAGGCTTTGAGCTTTCTTCGGCCGGCAGGCCGATCTTTTAGCTAAAGCCCAAGGACCAAAGCCTAAAGCCTACCTGACGCCTGCGGCGTCACCGCTGATAAATGCCCACCAGTTCACCTTCGGCGAGGATGTGGCCGGACATCGCTTTGAGCAATTGCTTTTTACTTGCGCCCGGTTTCAGGTCGAGGGGAGTATCCAGGGCGTAGAGTTTGAAATGGTAGTGATGCACGCCGTGTCCTTTGGGCGGCATGGGTCCGTGGTAGCCGATAGAGTCGGCCGTATTGACGCCCTGGAGTGCGCCGGCCGGCTGAGAGACCTTTTCGGCAGGGGGAACGGCTTCTGGAAGCTCGGTCGTATTCGCCGGAATCTTATATAAGACCCAATGGACCCACGGCTCGGCAATCGGGGCGTCCGGATCGTCGACGATCATCGCGAGTTCCTTCGTTCCATCCGGTAAATTAGACCACGACAGCGGCGGGGAGACATCTTCGCCTTCGCCGGTGTATTTTTTCGGGATCGTCTGGTTGGCGCCGAAAGCCTTGCTTTGAATGGTGATTTGCTGAACGTTCACTGCCATGGTTTTATCTCCTTTCCGGACGGCCGTCGCGTCAGCCTGTCCGCTACGATCGCAGCCGATCAAGGCTACGGTGATAAGTAACGGTAAAATCCAAAATATACACCTTTTTCGGTTCATGATACAACCCCAGTTTCGTATTTTATTTTACCGGCGAAATAAAAAGCGTCAACAGGGACTTTTTTGGTCCCTGTGCGGCGGGTACAATGCAGCCATTCTGCGGGCGGCG
>CAYMXC010000147.1:652-7148 GCA_964394135.1 uncultured Phycisphaerae bacterium | reverse complement strand
TGTGAAATATGTTGTCGCTTCCGGTGTCAATCGTCTCAGTGGCCAATAGTCAAACAGCAAAAGCATGATAGGCAGCGAAACCAGCATCGGCTTGGCGGAAAGACCCAGTAAAAACAAAACGACGGTGAGCACATATCGGCCGAATGCGGGGCGGTCGAGATAATACAAATAACTCCAAATCGTGAGGAATAAAAAAAACGTGCTCAATACGTCTTTTCGTTCGGCTACCCAGGCTACGGATTCCACATGCAGCGGATGCAGGGCAAACAATGCCGCTGCGAATGCGCTGGACCAGAGGTTTTTGGTCATTCGGCACAAAATCCAGAATAACAAAAGGCCATTGGCCACATGGAGCAGGACATTGGTTATATGGTAAATCGCGGGATCGGTTCCACCGATGCGATGATCGATCATGAAAGACAGCCAGACCATAGGCTGCCACGTGCCTTGATAAATGGCGGTCATGGCCCAGCGAATACCGCCATACGACAGCCCCATGGCGATCCATGGACTACTGGTAATATACATGGGATCATCCAGCATGATAAAGCCGGCGCGACCTGCCTGCCAATAGACACCGATCGTAAAAAGTGCCAGTGCGATACTGATTAAAACTCGTTGACGCATATGCAATTGTATCCTTGGGTGCTTGACTTTTTACTTTAAGCGCCTAAGCAAGCGATGTCAATAAGACCTTGGCATTAAACAACGGTGTCCAAACTCCACCTTGCATCGATCCAGTCAACCCGATATAGTTTTATCCATGAATCTTGAAAATGCTTATATACTTGCAATAGAAACTTCTTCCCGAACCGGATCTGCAGCGATCGGTCGCGGCGATCGGATCCTCGCACAAATTCAATTTCCTGCCGGCACTCGCCATGGGGTCGAACTGATTCCTTCCGTGGACGCAATTGTACGACAGGCCGATCTTCAACCCGGACAAATTCAGATAATCTGCGTATCGAGCGGACCGGGATCGTTTACAGGCTTGCGGGTCGGATTTACCTTCGCAAGATGTCTGTCGCAGATTACGGGTGCAAAATTAATCGCCGTACCAAGCACCCGGGTGATTACGGAAAATCTGATACCACTGCTGGCAGACCGGCCTGGACCGATCTATCTTGCACCTGTCCTCGATGCCAAACGCCGACAGGTCTACACCGCCGGCTTTTGCTGGAAGGGGGGGCGAATCCAACAAGTCCTTGATGAATGTGTCCTCCATCCGCAGCAATTACTCCGTCAACTCGGCCGGCCTCTTTGGATCACAGGCGAAGGACTTGACTATCACCGCGAAGTTTTTCCCGATCAATCCGACATCACTCTTGTCGATCGTGAATACTGGCTGGGAAGGGCTGGAAACGTCTTGAAGCTCGGTTTGCAACTGGCCCGTCTTGAGCGATTTGTCGACTGCAATGATTTTGTCCCTACCTATGTTCGTCTGCCAGAAGCCGAAGAACGCTGGCAGCTTCGACAAAACGAACAAAAATCTTCCTGAGTTTTCAAGCCACTTTAGCCCTATTCAAACCTCCTGCAATTGGCGGATCAGAAGATTTTGGCATGCCGTTTCAATTCGCCTGCAGACTTCCGCGCAGACTCCGCAGTATGGGTGTTGCCCGGCCTGACGCTCGTTTTCATTGGCTGTTTCATGGCAAACCGCCAGACATGTTTGAATCTGACTCCGAAGAACTGTCCAGTCCGGCTCGGTCTGACGAGTCAGCATCCGGGCGGTGGTTACGCACACATCGGAGCAATCCTGGTTCAGGCGTATACACCGCACCAGCGACGAAAGTTCGGATTCCGCCAGGCACGCATCGGCGCAAGCCGTGCACGCTTGGGCGCAATTGAACGCTTCGATGATGCACGTAACTACGAAATCGGTATCCATGTGAATCTTGGTGGGATGTATTTTCAATATTTCTTCCGCATCACTCATGCTTTCCCCTCCCGACAACGGCATCGTTTCACCCTTTCCTCTATTTTACCGTCATCCGCTATAGGATAGTGAGAAAATATTTCGATTGTCATTTCCTTGTCGCGCAAGTGAAAACGACAAACAATTTTGACCCTTGTCATTTCTGCAGTTTATAGTACACTCGATTGTAGGGGAGCACTGATGAAAAACCTGCAAGAATTCCAGAAACAAACAGAATCCTATTGGAAGGAGGTTTTCAATGACACCCAAAAAAAGTGGCGGAACGTTTGTCAGTCCGGCGATGATTCAAAATTATCTGGCTGGGATCGATTATCCTGCCGAAAAGGACGACTTGATCCAGTATGCTTCAGATCAGGACGCCCCGGATGATATGATCAGTCTGCTCCGACAAATCCCGAGCCGAACATACAACAAAACGTCCGAAGTGATCGCTGAAGTCGATAAACTGGAGTAATCGAAAAGCGGACGACAAAAAAATCAACAATCTCGAAATGGGATAGCCGCCTTCTGAAACGTGGCTATCCTCTTTTTTGGGATCGGTACCGTTTCCAATCTACTGCCACGTCTTACCTTGCCTGTGCGACTGCAGTATATTCCGAAATCGCTTCGTTGATGATCTTCAAATCTTCATCGGTGAGCATGATGTCACCAGACTTGGCGTTCTCCAGCACCTGTAAACGGTTTCGACCACCGACCAGCGCATGGGTGATCCCCGATTGGGCGATCGTCCAGGCAATGACCAGTTGTGAAAGGGTCAAATGGTGGTAATCGGCCACTGGCCTGAATCGACCGAGCATCTCCATGATCCGTTTGCGGTTTTCTATACTGAACTGTGGGTCCGAATTTCGCAGATCGTCGCCTCGGAATATTCGCTCAGGCCCGATTTTACCCGTCAGCAGACCTTTGCACAGCGGTGAATACGCCAGTTCCGCAATATGGTGTTCGCGGCAGAAGGGGAGTATCTCTGTTTCAATCTGGCGGTTTAGCATGTTGTACTGTTCCTGGTCCGTATCGATCGGCCCAACCTTGACATATTGTTGAAGGTCTCCAACCGTCGCGTTGCTAATACCGATCGCGCGAATCTTGCCCTTTGCCTTCAAATCCAGCAGGGCAGACATTGTATCCTCGATGGATGTTGTCGGGTCCTGCCAATGCGTTTGTAAAAGATCGATGTAATCAGTCTTCAGCCGTTTGAGGCTTTGATTAACCTCATATTCGATCGACTCAGGCCCCAGATATCGATAAACAGCCTTTCCCTTTTCATCGAAATAGTATGTCCCCTTGTTTACATGCCAGACCAGTCCGCACTTCGTCGCAATCACAACCTTATGACGCCTACCGGCGATGGCCTTGCCGACCAGTTCCTCGGCAAAACCAAGCCCATATGCCGGAGCCGTATCGATCAGGTTCATACCCTCATCAATTGCGGCATGAATCGCATCAATCGATTCGGTTTCCTCGGAACCGCCCCAAAGCCAGCCCCCGATGGCCCAGGTGCCCAGCCCCACGACCGATGCCGATATTCCGCTCTGTCCCAATGGTCGATGTCTCATGATTTTCCTCCCCAAAAACAAATCATAATCGACTGTAAAATGCGAAATTACCCCTTTCTTGCTTTACTATCACACCACGATGAAAATTTCAATAGATTCCTGCTGTCAAACTTCACCACAGCGCAATCCGCGAGCCGATCTGATAGACGATCAGCGTAAGAAAATATCCCAACGCAGTCAGCCCGGAAAATTGTGCCAAGGCCCAACCCCAGGAGCGTGTCTCCTTTCGAGTTACGGCGATGGTGGCCGCGCACGGCGTCGCGATCAGGCTGAATAACATGATGCAAAACGCCTGAAGCGGCGTATATGCTTCTTGAAGCTTTTGTCGAAAGACAGGTTTATTCTGATCATTCCGATCGTCGCAGGAGAAAATAATACCCATCTGCGCAACGAACATCTCCTTGGCCGCCACCGACCCTATCAGGGCCGTACCGATTCGCCAGTCGAACCCCAGCGGCTTGAGCGCAGGCTCCAGTACGCGACCGATCCTGCCCGCCAGTGAATATTGCAGCTCCGCCCCTTGTCGTTGCGCAGGGTTCGAAATCCTGGCCAGCCGATCCTTCGGCATCTTCGGATACGCCGTCATCGCCCACAGAACGATCGACAACGCCAGTATCAAAGTTCCTGCCTTTTGGATGTACATCCATCCACGCTGGAACATGTGTATTAACAATCCTTTGAGTGTCGGAAGCCGATAGGGGGGCAGTTCCATGATCAGTCCTGCGCTTTCACCTTTGAAAATGGAAATCCGCAGCACCTTCGCAACTATCGCCGCAAGTATAATTCCGATTACATAAACCAGCCACAGCATGGGCGCCTGAAGACTCTTGGGAAAAAATGCCGGAATGATCAGCGAAAATATCGTCAATCTCGCTCCGCAGCTCATCAGCGGAATAACCATGATCGTTGTCAGTCGATCGCGTTTGTTCTCAAGGATACGCGTGGACATGATCGCCGGTACGGAACACCCGAAACCGATGAGCATCGGAATGAAGCTCTTTCCATGCAACCCGATCTTGTGCATGAATCGATCCATGATGAATGCCGCTCGCGACATGTAGCCCGTGTCTTCCAGCAGGGCGATTCCAAGAAACAGCAGAAGAATGTTCGGAAGAAAAACCACCACTCCGCCAACCCCGCCAAGAATACCGTCCACCAGCAAATCCCTAATCGCGATGTCGCTGCCCGAACGCCAGTATCCGCTTATGAACGTACCGAGCCGGTCAAACCCAGCTTCGATCAGATGCATCGGGCCTTCCGCCAACGTAAACGTCAGATAAAACACAATGTACATCAACCCCAGAAAAATCGGCAGCCCAAGTAGCGGATGCATTATTACATCATCAAGACGATCCGAAAAATCACGCCCGGACAAAGGACGGCTCGTTACAGATTCCTTGCAGATACCGGCGATCAATCCATACCGCCGCTCGGCGATCAGCATCTCCGGCGTCGCATGATATATTTTTCCAAGCCGATCGCGACACGTTTGCAGTGTGATCCATAGCCTATGTTCGTCAGAATATATTTTGCGAAGTTTTGAAATAATCGCAGGATCGTTTTCAAGCAGCTTGATCGCCACCCATCGCTTTCGTTCTTCAAGTGATCCTGAAACAGTGAGAATGGCTTGTAGTTCCGAAATCGCCCTCTCGATTTCTGTGCCGTAATCGAAATGGCGGGGCGAGTGCGGCAGGGGAGTATGAGCAACCTGCGCCATCGACGAAATCAACTCGTCGATGCCCTTTTTCCTGTTGCCGATCGTCGTCAAAACGGGAACACCCAGCAATTCCGACAGCTTTTTTGTGTTGATCTTCAGCCCGTTTTGCTCCGCCACATCGAACAGGTTCAATACTAGAATAACCGGGCTGCCAAGTTCCAGCAGTTGTATCGTCAAATATAAATTTCGTTCCAGGTTCGAGCTGTCGACAATATCCACTACAATATTCGGTTGCTGCTCGATAAGAAAATTCCGGCTGACCAGTTCTTCTTCCGATACGGCCGTCAATGAATAGGTGCCCGGCAGATCGACGATTTCAAGCCGCGAATGATCGATGCAGCAATATCCGTGTTTACGCTCAACCGTCACACCTGGATAATTCCCAACATGCTGATGAGCCCCGGTCAGTGCGTTGAACAAGGTGGTCTTGCCGGAATTGGGATTCCCCGCCAAAGCGACTTTTATCGCATTAACCATCATTTTAATTTTTCAATCCTTCTCTTGCGGTTAAGAATTCATTTCGGGTTTCTGTGGTCCAACAAGTATCTTCCGACTGATCCCGTGTCCCAGTGCCACCTTGCTTCCCTTAACACAGACCAGTACTGGTCCGATTCGGCTCGGACGGATAATCCGGATCGTCTGACCGGGCAAAATACCCAGGCTGGCAAGGCGAGTCTGGATCTCACAACCGCCGGCTATGCCGACGACCTTGTATCCTCGCCCCGGCTGGGCCTTGACCAGATTTATTGTTTCCTTATCGATTGCAGGAATATCCGCTCGGGATCGTCCTGGATCAACTGCCGAATTCATTGCTTGGTTCCTTACTTTATACATCCGAATCGTTCTCGCCAGCCGATGCCGTTTCGCCAAATTTCTGGACGAATTGCAACAGGCGATCGAGAACTTCTCGCTTGATGTGATGTTCCATGTTGCAGGCCGTTTCGCCGGATAATTCGGCATCCATGCCTAAAACCTCGACAAAAAAGCGTTTCAAAACGTCATGACGCCAAACCACATCGCGGGCGATGGCCTGGCCGGATCTTGTCAGCGAAATGTATTGATAGGGCCCGTAATTAATATGACCCTTTTCCGCCAGAAGTTTCAGTGCCGCTGTTACAGAGGATTTCCCTACCTTCACACGATGGGCGATTTGTGTCGTCCTCGCCACGCCGAATTCCCGCGTAAGCCAGTAAATGGCCTCCAGGTAATCCTCCAGCGATGCACTGAGCCGGCTCTTGCGAACCAAACTCTTTTTTCTAATTTCGCCAATATTTGCGACCATCATATCAG
>CAYMXC010000147.1:0-627 GCA_964394135.1 uncultured Phycisphaerae bacterium | reverse complement strand
TCCTCGAACCCGTCTGCTGTACACACTTGACGTTCGTTATTTCAAATAAAGTTTCTTCTTTAAAATATAGTTCGACACATCGAACATTTCAAGAAAATTTTCCCCTCAAAAACAGAAGAATTGACAATATCGGGCCTTATGACTAAAATTGCTCACAATTGATGGAACTTTACGTTTGGACGATTTTGTTTAAACGAGTATTTTGTGCAGGACGATATCGAGCAGACAGTGTTGAACGTCTCGCCGGATGGTAAGGAAGCAAAGCCGTTTCTTGAACACCTAGAAGAACTGCGTTTCGTCTTCATCAAATCCATTCTTGCCGCCGCCGGCACTTGTGCGTTATGCCTCAATTTTACAGATAAAATCATCGCCTTCTTCAAATGGCCGCTCATCTCCATGGCTGGTGATTCACCCGATGGAAAGGAAATGGCTCATGCCGTTCTCCGCTCCCTCCACCCTGCCGATTTCTTCCTCACCAGTATCAATATTGCCTTGATTGTCGGCCTGATCCTGGCAGCGCCCTTCATCCTGTATCAACTCTGGAATTTCGTCTCGCCAGGCCTGCTGCCTGCAGAACGCCGGGCAATCCTGCCCATCCTTCTGGCCGGACTGATCTTCTTTCTCCTC
>CAYMXC010000146.1:3869-7166 GCA_964394135.1 uncultured Phycisphaerae bacterium | reverse complement strand
CCGTACAGGTCACCAACACGGGGTCCTTATAGTTCCGTGTGAAAAGCTTTTCGGCAAAATCGAGCCTGAACAAACCCGCGAATCCGCCCACCCCCGACAATACACGCGGGCTGTAGGTCTGCCGCACCATCCCCTTGATCGTTTCAGTCCACCGGTCGGAAACATCGATATCCACGCCCGCCTGCTTGTACGTGATCATTTTTGCCATGCGTTGCTTCCATTTTCGTGATGCCCTAATTATAAAAAATGCTGCAAAAGGATCAAATCATTTCGCCTAGCCCCCAAGCCGTACCTGAAAATAACGCCCTAAAAAATATGTGTTTTTTTTATATTTGCCAGGCGCTTGTATTGACACGGTCGGCTTGGAGTTTTACACTGTATTTTTTCGGAAAATTGTAAGGAGCTGCATAGGTGGATAAAGCGATATTGAAATCCGCGGCGCTGATCGAGGCCTTGGGGTACATTCAGCGGTTCCACGAAAAGATTGTCGTTGTAAAAATGGGCGGTTCGCTCATGGACGACCAGCATGCGATCGACACCGTTCTGACCGATATAGTTTTCATGGCGACGGTGGGCATTCAACCCGTGGTGGTTCACGGCGGTGGCAAGGAAATCACAGAAGCCCTGACCGCTGCCGGAATGGAAACCCGGTTTGTCCAGGGCCGACGTTATACAGACCAGCGAACTTTGAGCATAGCCGAACATATTCTCTGCAGCCAGGTCAATCGGCGACTGGTAGATACACTTACCCATCGCGGCGCACAGGCCCTCGGCCTGCACAGCCTCTCCAGCTGTGTGCTTTTCGGCGAGCGACTCTTCCTCGATGCCGAGGAAGGCCGGCGAATCGATATCGGTTTCGTGGGCAAAATCACACAGATCAATTCCTTCCTGCTCAAGGTTCTTTGTGCCGCCGAGACGATTCCCGTTATCGCGCCAATCGCCATGGACAAGGCGGGCAACAAACTCAATGTCAACGCCGACGACGTTGCCGGCGAGGTCGCATCGGCCCTGCAGGCTGAAAAACTCGTTGTCCTCAGCGACACGCACGGAATCAGGCTGGACCCCAAAGATCCAGAATCCCTGGCCGGCGAACTCAGCGAGCCGCAGATTATGGAACTGGTCAAGAAAGGCGTGATTACCGGTGGTATGATGCCAAAAGTCAATGCCTGCCTCCGCGCACTGGAAGGCGGGGTCAAAAAGGCCCACATCATCGACGGGAGGCTCGAACATTCCCTGCTGCTCGAAATTTACACCGACAAGGGCGTCGGCACGCAAATAATTAAATAAGATATCTGTAAAAATATTGCATGATGCAATTCGCATTTATGCTTTTAGGATCGGAGTGAACCCATGCAAACCTCGGAAGTCATCGAACAGTTCAATCAATACGTCATCGGCAATTACAAGCGTCTGCCACTGGTCATCGTCAGAGGCCAGGGTTCGCGAATGTGGGATCTCGACGGTAAGGAATATCTCGACATGTTCCCAGGCTGGGCGGTTAGCGGCTTGGGCCACTGCCACCCGAAAATCACCGAGGCTATTCGTCGCCAGGCAGGTGATTTGATCCACATCGACAATACTTTTTATTCCCTGCCACAGGGCCGACTTGCACAGATGCTTTCCGAACGAAGTTTCGGCGGAAAATGCTTCTTCTGCAACAGCGGAGCAGAAGCCAACGAAGCTGCTATCAAACTGGCGCGCCTCGCCGGCGAGGGAAAACGATACAAGATCATTACCATGGAACGCAGCTTCCACGGCAGAACCTTCGCCTCAATGACCGCCACAGGCCAGGCCAAGACCCACGCCGGCTTCCAGCCCCTTGTGCCTGGTTTCAGCTACGTGCCGTTTAACGATTTCGATGCAGTTGTTCGGGCCGTCGATGACGAAACCATTGCCGTCATGCTCGAACCTATACAGGGCGAAGGCGGTGTGAACATTCCCGATCCTCAGTACATTCAAAACCTTCGCGCACTGTGCGACGAGCGGAAAATGCTGCTTATTTTTGATGAAGTTCAAACCGGCATGGGACGTACCGGCCGATGGTTCGCCTACCAGCATTACAACGTCACCCCCGATATCATGTCGCTGGCCAAGACCCTCGGCGGCGGTGTCAGCATCGGTGCGATCGTCGCAAAACCACAGATCGCGGATTTCATGGTTCCCGGCAAACATGCCTCCACATTTGGCGGCAATCCCTTGGCCTGCGCAGCGGGCATCGCTGTTATCGAGGCCATCGAAGAAGGCAATCTGCTCGATAACGCCGTCAAAATGGGCGAATACTTCCGCGACAAATTCAACACGATGAAGGAAAAACACCGCTTGATCAAGGAAGTCAAACAGCTCGGGCTGATGATCGGCGTCGAACTGGCCGTCGCTGGCGATCCTATCGTTGCCCTGGCCCTGCAGAATGGGCTGCGGATCAATTGCACGCAGTCCACTATCCTACGCCTTACACCCGCCATGATCGTCACGACTCAGGAAATCGATCAAGTCATGGAAATTCTTGATCAGGTCTTTACGCAATACGAGGAATCATTGGCACAGGAGACAACCCATGTCCAAAGTTAAGCATTTCGTCAGTATACTGGAACATGACGGCGATTATCTGGCCGAACTGATAGACAAGGCCATCGCAGATAAAAAACTTTTTCGCCAGGGTAAACTGCCTGCCTCGCTGGAACGAAAATCACTCGTGATGTATTTCGAAAAACCTTCTCTGCGAACCCGCTTGAGCTTCGAGACCGCCATGATGCAGCTCGGAGGCCACGGCATCTATCTGACTGATGCTGAAATCGGCTTGGGAAAACGAGAACCGGTAAAAGATGTCGCACGAGTCGTCTCCGGCATGTGCGATGGTTTCGTCGCCCGGACCTTCAGCCACCAGGCCGTGGTCGATATGGCCACCTACGCCAGTATCCCCGTCATTAACGCACTGACCGATTACAGCCACCCCTGTCAGGCTATGGCCGACCTCATGACTGCCAATGAGAAATTCGGAATACTCAAAGGCCTTAAGCTGACCTTCATCGGTGATGGAAATAATGTCGCACGGTCGCTGGCTGCTGCCTGTGCGCTGCTCGGAATCAAATTCGCCATTGCCGCCCCGCCAGGTTTTCAACTGGAACGCGAGTTCTTCGATACCCTGCGTACCAAAGCGCCCAATTTCGATTACATTCAGACGCCGGATGTCAACGAGGCGATTCGAAATGCTAACATCGTCTATACCGACACCTGGGTCTCCATGGGCCAGGAAGCCGAGAAGGCCGTCCGCCAGAAGGTCTTCGCCGACTACCAGGT
>CAYMXC010000146.1:0-3859 GCA_964394135.1 uncultured Phycisphaerae bacterium | reverse complement strand
TGGGTCTCCATGGGCCAGGAAAAAGCACGGCAGGAGCGAATCAACGCATTTCGCGGCTACCAGGTCAACTCAGATCTGATGACACATGCCGCCGCCGACGCAATGTTTCTCCACTGCCTGACCGCCTACAGGGGCTTCGAGGTCACCGACGAGGTCATGGAATCGCCCCAGTCGATGGTTTTCGAAGAAGCGGAAAATCGGCTCCACTTCCAGAGGTCTCTGCTGTCCGTCCTGATCGCAGATAAAGGAGTGATCAAATGAAACGAATTGACGGCCGACGCCACAATCAGCTTCGACCCGTCAAGCTGATTAGGCATTACACCATTTATGCCCCGGGCAGCGTACTCATCGATATGGGCAAGACGCGGGTCTTATGCACCGCCTCGATCGAACCGGCCGTACCGTCCTGGCGAATGGGCTCCGGCAAGGGTTGGCTTACAGCAGAATATGGCATGCTGCCTTCAAGCACGCCACAGAGAAAAAAACGAAGCGAAGGAAAAACCGACGGCCGTGCACAGGAAATTCAGCGACTCGTCGGCAGAGCTTTGCGGGCAGTGGTCGATCTCGATCAACTCGGAGAAAATACTATCTGGATCGATTGCGATGTGCTCCAGGCCGATGGCGGAACACGCACCGCTTCCATCACCGGCGCCTATGTCGCACTGGTCGACGCCATCAATTTCACCCTGAAGGAAAAAATCATTTCGCAGAATCCACTCATCGGCGCCGTCGCCGCTGTCTCAGCCGGAATTGTCGAAGGACGTGTCCTGCTCGACTTGAACTATGACGAAGACAGCACCGCAGAAGTCGATTTCAACGTGGTTATGACCGACAAAAATCAGCTTATAGAAGTCCAGGGCACAGGTGAACACGGAACGTTTTCTCAGCCGCAACTGCAGGATATAATTAATCTCACGCAGAAAGGCATCCGGCAGTTATTGACTATTCAGCAAAATGCTTTAGGTAAGAGGAAAAAATGAAATCCCTGATTGGTTGGAACAAGAAGTCCGGAATCTGGATCAGCAGCGGATTGGCCCTGATCATTGCGGTCGTCCTGATCAGCAGTTGCAGCGAATCAAGACAGCCACAGAACAGTGGCGATGCATCCTCGCCGTCCTTTTCGTTAAGCCGAAACCAGGAAACCTGGCAGGTTGTGGTAAAACGGCTTTCCATCAAACAGAAAAATCTGGCCGATGTGGTCTACGAATCTCTCGTTAAGGTGCAAGGAATCAGCGCCGACAAGGCACGAATCATCCGCGACGGTGATTATCTGATCGTCGGCTACGGCCAATATCCAAGCTTCGAGGATGCCGCCGCCCAGAAAGACATGCGATTCATCAAGTCGCTCGGCGATGCCGAAGGACGATTCCCGTTTATCGACGCCCACCTTGAATTGATGCCCGAACCCGATCCGCAAATTCCCGCCGACTGGCTGCTTACCAATACAAAGGGCTATTGGACGCTCCAGATCGGCCAGTTCCACGGTGCAGGGCGAAAACAGGCGGCGGTCGAAATGGTCAAAGAATTACGAAACCAGAATTTACCTGTTTACGTCTATCACGGACCAGTCAAAAGCATGGTCACGATCGGAGAATTCCCTGAAACTGCGTTTTCCTCCGGCAGCAAAAAACGGGTAATGGGCCAATTCAAGGCCAACGATCCGGAATTGAGAAAATGGATACAAAAGTTTCCCTACATGGTGGTAAACACCGGCTACGCAAGGTTCAAGACCAAACAGGGCAAAACGCAGCAACTCCGTCTCAACAGCCAGACCATCAGGATTCCACGCGAAGGCGAATCGATCTGGTAATTTGTCTATGTTTTAAAAACAAGAAAAGAGGATGACATCGATGGCTTTGATTATCAGTGTTTCCGGTATTCGCGGCATCGTCGGGATCGATCTGAGCGTTTCCGACGCGATGAAACTGGGCATGCTCTTCGGCAAAACCCTGGACGATCCGGCTCAGCCGGTGATTCTGGCTTCCGACAGCCGCGTCAGCGGATCGGCCCTGCGCTCCGCGGTGGCGGCTGGCCTCATGGCAGTCGGACGAAACGTGATCGATCTGGGCGTCGTATCAACCCCGGGCGCGTGCCTGATGGTTCGTGAACTGCAGGCGGCGGGGGCTGCGATTGTTACCGCTTCGCACAATCCCTTCGAATGGAACGGTATCAAGCTCATTGGGCACGACGGCCTGGCGTTCGATGTCAATCGTGCCGCACAGATAAAAGATCGTTTCTACGCCGATCCGCCCGCCCACGTCAAAGGCGGCGACTGCGGCCAGTTCAATCGCGACGATAGAACCCACCAGATTCACATCGATAAGGTGCTGAAATCCTGCGATCCGAAACTGCTCGACGAAATCCGTAAACGCAAATTCAAGGTCGTCCTCGATAGCATCAACGGTGCCGGCTGTATCGGTACCGCCCAATTGCTGAACCAGTTGAATGTCCAGTTGATTCACATCAACAATAAACCCACGGGAACTTTCGCCCACACTCCAGAACCGATCGCCGAAAATCTTACCCAACTGGTCGAAGCTGTTCGCCAGGCCAAAGCCGATATCGGCTTTGCGCAGGACCCCGACGCCGACCGACTGGCGATCGTGGACGATCAAGGAAACTTTATCGGCGAGGAATATACACTTGTGCTGGCCGGCTGGTATGTCCTCGAACAAACGCCCGGCCCGGTGTCGGTGAATTTGTCTACCTCGCGGATGATCGACGACTTGACAGCCCGCTACGGCCGGAAAGTAATTCGCACGCCTGTTGGCGAGGCCAACGTCGCTCGTGGGGTACTCAACAACAACTGTCCGTTCGGCGGAGAAGGCAACGGTGGAGTGATCTTCCCGCGAGTCGTGCCGGTACGCGATTCGTTTTCAGGTATTGCATTGGTCCTTCAGCTGCTGGCGCAAACCGGAAAAAAGGTTTCCCAGCTCGTCGCCGACCTGCCGAAATATTCGATGATCAAAACGAAATTTCCCTGCGATCTGGCAAGAGTTCCCGAGCTGATAAAATCTCTAGCTGAAAAATATGCCGACCAGCAGATCAACACCGCCGACGGATTGCGAATCGACTGGCCGGAGAAAAAGGCCTGGGTCCATATCCGCGGCAGCAACACCGAGCCGATTATCCGCATCATAGCGGAAGCACCGGATGAAAAACAGGCCAAAGACCTCATCAGCACAATGGTAGCCGACGCGGGTCTCAAATGAAAAAATACTTTTTCCTCTTCATCGTACTGGCGGGTTTCTACTGGCTGGGAAACGGCTCGACGAGCCTGTACGATCGCGACGAGCCGCGTTTTGCAGAACCGGCCCGAGAGATGCTTTTGGCCCAGAGCTGGAAGGACTGGATCGTTCCGCACTTCAACGGTGAGCATTTCTTCCACAAGCCGCCCTTGTGCTACTGGCAGATGGCAACGGCGTACAAAATCTTCGGGATTAATGAATTTGCCGCACGTTTCTGCTCCAGTTTGTGGACGGCCCTGACAGCGATATTTCTGTTGGCCTATCTGTCCAGAAGATTTTCACCGTCGGCTGGAATTGTGGGTTCTCTTGCGTTTGCAACCTCGCTTATGGTCGTCGCCGAGGCCAAGCTTTGCATCTCCGACGCGACTCTTGGACTGCTGACGATTCTTGCCGTCTGCTCATTGTGGGATATCTATCGCGGCATAGATTCTGCCGGCACCAGATTCTGCCTCTGGCTCTCGGCAGGACTGGCGATTTTGTGCAAGGGACCGGCGATTTTTGTCATTCTGGTCGGAATCCCAGCCTGTCTGATGGTTCTTGACCGCAACCGCCGATGGATTGGAAAATCCGGCTGGTGGTATTTTATATGCTTAGTACCTATTATTGGTGGA
>CAYMXC010000145.1:0-7216 GCA_964394135.1 uncultured Phycisphaerae bacterium | reverse complement strand
GTCTGTGTGATATCAGTTGGCGGCGCTGGCTTTGGCAATGAAGATAAAAGTTACCAGGCAACTGGCAACAAAAAGTGCCAGCACAAGACTTTTCAGTATATTTTTCATAATCAGAACCTTCTTTTACCTGATACAGCGACATCGATGTCGATTGATTTCATTAACATGAAAAACATATTGTCCGCAAACGGCGAAATATTCAAGAAAAAATGAGTATTTACCGTAGTTTTTTTGGTGGGGGGTATTTTTCACATTTCATTGGTATTTAGAAATGGGTGACACAGACGATCCTTCACGCGTGAGGACATAGACCGCCTGCTCGGCGAGGAAGTTATCGAATCGAGTGATTCGCCGTCCCTTGCGGTTGAGCGCGATTTTCTGGAGAATTTTGGCTTCGATTGTGGGGCAAAATTCTTCGAAGTCTTTGAGGGAGAGGAACCTGATTCGTTCGGTCTTGTACCAGGCTTGTGGCATATGGGATGTGACGGGTGCTCTGCCGCGCAGGGCGAACTGCAGCCGGGCGGGCCAGGAGGCGAAATTTGGGAAACTGACGATGGCGATTCGTCCGATTCGAAGCATTTCCCGCAAGACCAGTTCGGGCTGGCGAACTTCAGGCAGGGTCTGCGAAAGGATCACATAATCGAAACTGTTATCTGGGAATGTCGGCAATCCGATATCGAGATCGTGTTCAATGACAGTAATTCCCCGTCGAATGCTTTCGACGATTCGATTCTGCTGAATTTCGATACCCCTGCCGCTGATGCTATGGGTATCGGTGAGCATCTGCAGCAGGGCGCCGTTTCCGCAACCCAGGTCGAGGATTCTGCTGTTGGGCTTGATTTGTTCTGCTATGACGGGATATTCGTAGTGCGGACCGTTTGAGTTCCACTCTTCAACGGACATTTCACTGACCGGCAGAACGGCGCGGGCGGAATGAATGTGACGGTAGGCAGCATCGACAAAACCGCTGATGATACGGCCGAGGATTTCTTCTTCGAGCAGGAAGGCATCGTGGCCGTAGGGCGACTCGATATTGCAATAGGAAACATCGACATTGTTGGACAGCAGCGCCTGGACCATCTGGTCGGAATGGCTGGGCGGAAAGAGCCAGTCGCTTGAAAAGCTGACGACCATGAAACGTGATTTCAAACCCGCGAACGCTTTTTCGATAGAACCATAGGAAGTGGCCAGGTCGAAATAATCGATGGCCTTGGTGATATAGAGGTAACTGTTGGCGTCGAACCGTTCGACAAATCGCTGGCCCTGGTAATCGAGGTAGGTTTCGACGGAAAATTCGCTATCGAAGTCGTACTGATATGCTTCAGCGAAGCGAAGCTTTCGGCCGAACTTCTCGTGCATGGACTGTTCGGAAAGATATGTGATATGACCGATCATGCGCGCGATTGCCAGACCGCGATCAGGTCCTGCTTCGTCATAATACTGGCCATTTTTGAAGTTCGGATCGGCAATTATGGCGTTTCGTCCGACTGCGTTGAAGGCAATACCCTGAGCGGAGAGCCTTGCAGTGGTGGCGATGGGAATGGCGGAAACAACGATATCCGGATATCGAATCGCCCATTCAAGAACCTGCATGCCGCCCATGGAACCGCCTACAACGGCAAGGACTCGCTTGATGCCGAGTTTATCGAGCAGGGCCTTTTGAACTTTGACCATGTCGGTAATGGTAATCACTGGAAAATCAAGTCCCCAGGGTTTTCCGGTTTGGGGATTGATTGAACTCGGTCCGGTGGTTCCCTTGCAGCCGCCGAGGACGTTTGAGCAGATGACGAAATATTTGGCGGTATCGATTCCCTTGCCGGGTCCGACCATGTTATCCCACCAGCCGGGCTTTTTATCATCTGCGCTGTTGTATCCGGCGACGTGAGCGTCTCCGGAGAGGGCATGGCAGATTATGATGACATTATCCTGCGCAGGAGAAAGATGTCCATAGGTTTCGTAGGCAACCCGGATGGGCCCCAGCTTGCGTCCGCTGTCGAGTTCCAACTCGTTCGGCGGTTCGAAGAGTGTCACATATTGCGTTTCGACAATGCCAACCGATCCATTACTCATTTTTTTATTGCCTTTTTCATGGCCTGGTCAAGATCGTCAATGATATCCTGCACATCCTCGGTTCCAACGGAAATTCGGATGAAATCGTCACTGACGCCCGCGGCGATTCGGCTCTTCTCATCGAGTTGCTGGTGCGTAGTGCTTGCGGGGTGGATCAAAAGGGTTTTGCTGTCGCCGATGTTGGCCAGGTGCGAACAGAGTTCGACGGATTCGATGAATTTGACGCCAGCCGCATATCCGCCCCTGATGCCGAACCCGAAAACGGAACCGAAGGCATTTTTGAAATATTTTTTTGCTGTTTTGTAGCATGGGTGATCTGGCAGACCGACGTAGTTGACCCAGGCGACATTTTTATTTTTCTTGAGCCAGCGCGCGACAGTCAGGGCATTTTCGCAGTGGCGAGGCATACGAAGGTGGAGGGTTTCGATGCCCTGAAGGAAGAGCCAGGAATTGAATGGCGACATGCAAGCGCCGAGATCACGGAGGATTTGGACTCTTGCCTTGATAATGTATGCGAGCGGACCAAACTTGTCGGCATAGGTGATACCATGATAGCTTGGGTCTGGCTCGGTGATTTCGGGGAATTTTCCGCCGGCCCAGTTGAAGTTTCCACTGTCGACGATGGCTCCGCCGATGCTGGTGCCGTGTCCGCCGATGAATTTGGTGCAGCTGTAGACGACAATGTCCACACCGACTTCAAAGGGTCGAAAAATAACCGGAGTGAGGATGGTGTTGTCACAGATGACGGGAATACCGGCATCATGGGCGATTTTTACGATTTTTACAAAATCGGCAACGTCGTTTTTGGGATTGCAGATGCTCTCGATGTAGACAAGCCGGGTTTTTTCGTCGATCGCCCGTTTGAATTGTTCCGGCTTGGTAACATCGACGAATTTGGTTTGGATACCAAGCCGCCGCAGGGTGTGATCGAAGAGCGTAACAGTTCCACCGTAGAGTGCGGAAGCGGAAACTATATTCTGCCCTGCGGATGTGATGTTCAGGACGGCGGCAGAAATTGCGGCCATGCCGGAGCTGAAGGCCAGTGCACCGACGCCGCCATCAAGTTCGGCCAGGCGGGTTTCAAGGACATCGGTGGTGGGGTTTCCGAGCCTGGTATATATCTGGCCCGGTTCATCGAGCGCGAAGAGCCGAGCGGCGTGTTGAGTATTTTTAAACTGATAACTTGTTGTCTGAGCGATGGGCACGGCGCGTTCACCGGCGGGACCGATGTTCTGACCTGCATGGACGGCTTTGGTTCCGATTCGCCAATTTTTGGTTGTCATGAATATTATCCTTCTCGGTTTTATTCTCAGATATTTTCAATGTACATATTTATTTAATATATTGAATATATGTTCACTCGTCAATGATAATGAAATAAAAAACTGCCAGCACTGATGGTCGTCGCGACCCTCATTTCTAAGGCGATGAGGAATTGCAGCCTGAGGCGACCGCCCATGTCTACGCTTTATGCAAAATATTGGCCTTTTGATTTCCGTGTCGATACAAACGATCCGCTCATAATCGTATCATACAATGATTATGTATGATAGAAGGCATTAATATCGACATAGCCTTTGGACAGGTCGCAGCTATGGACGACGTCTGATGCTTCTCCCTCGCCGAGATCGAGAGTGATCCAGATATCGCTTTGCTTCATGATTTCCTGGAGACGATCGAGATCGGCGTTTTCGCCCAGTCCATTTTTAAAGACGACGATATTGCCTATGGAGCAGGAGGCATGTTGCGGATTGAAGGGCACACCGGCGTAGCCTGCGGCACAGATGATTCTGCCCCAGTTGGGATCGCCGCCGTGAACGGCGGTTTTGACCAGGGGGCTTTGTGCGACGCTTCGGGCGATTTTGTGAGCCTGGGTAAAAGATTTTGCTCCGGTGACCATGACATGAAAAACCTTGGTAGCGCCTTCGCCGTCAGCGACAACGGCCAGTGCCAGTTCATTGCATACCTCATAAAGATTTTCGCCGAATTCGCTTTGCCAGACGTGTCCGAGAGGTTCCCGGCAGGCCATGCCGCTGGCAAAGAGCAGAACAGTATCATTGGTGCTCATATCTCCGTCGACGGTGATTCGATTAAAGCTTCGACTGACGGCCTGGACGAGATGGCCTCGAAGGTCGGCGGGAGCGATCTTTGCATCGGTGGTAATGAAGGAGAGCATAGTGGCCATATTTGGGCAGATCATGCCGGATCCCTTGGCAACACCGGCGATTTTTATCGTCTGACCATTAACTTCAAATTCGCGATAGGCGGACTTTGGTCGTGTATCGGTAGTCATGATTGCGGCTAGGAATGCATTACCGGAAGCATCGTCATTTGCAAGACGGGCAAAGCCCATATCGATGCCATTTTTGATTTTTTCCATGTCCATGAATCTTCCGATGATGCCTGTGCTGGCGACAAGTATATCGCGGGTACTGACCCCGAGTTTGACTGCCAGTTGCTGCGCCATGGTCTGTGCGTCGTCAAGGCCCTGCTCGCCTGTGCATGCGTTAGCATTACCGCTGTTTACGACGAGGCCTCGGGAATATCCGCTTTTGATGTGTTCGCGGGAGATTTCAACGGGGGCGGCCTTGACGTTGTTGGATGTAAAACATCCGGCGACGACGGCGGGGACATCGCAGACGAGAAGTCCCAGGTCGGGTTTTCCACTGGCTTTAAGTCCACAGGTTACCCCGGAGGCGCGGAAGCCAAGAGGGGCGGTGATTGTTTGATTGCTCATAATAGACCCTCACATTCGTCAAAGCCACAGATGATGTTTAAGTTCTGGACAGCCTGTCCCGAAGCGCCTTTGATCAGATTGTCGATGGCGGAAAAGACAATGACGGTCTTTCCATCGGCGGAGACGGAAGGGAAAATGTCGCAGAAATTGGTTCGTGCGACGGCCTTTAACGTCGGGGGGGCGTTTAAGATACGGATAAATGGTTCCGAGCCGTAGAATTTTCGGTAGAGGTCGCCTAGCCGATCCTGCGTTACCGGTTGAGTCGGTCGTGCATAAATAGTGCTCAATATACCTCGGTCGATGCAGGCGACATGTGGCTGAAAGAGTACGCGAACCTGTTTCCCAGCGACATCAGAACATATCTGGTTGATCTCCGGACTGTGGCGATGGGTGCCTCCGACACCGTATGCGAAAAGATTGTTGTTCATTTCGACCAGTTGATATTCGAGTGTGGCTTTTCGTCCCGCGCCGGAAATGCCCGAAACGGCATTTGCGATAATTGTATCATCGGTATCGATCAAACCATGGGCGAGCAGGGGAGCTAGGCCCAGAGATGTGGCTGTGGGATAGCAGCCTGGATTGGCGACAAGATTGATATTTTTACCTTTATCGGCGATCTGCTTGCGGAACAATTCCGGCAGACCGAAGGCGGCCAGTGCGACATTGGCCGGATCGGAGTGATTGCCGTAATATTTTTCATAGACGGCGAGGTCTTTGATGCGGTAATCGGCGCTGAAGTCGATGACTTTCAAGCCTGCCTTGAGGAGATCGGGAACCAAAGTCATGGAGACATGATGCGGCAGGCAGCAGAGGGCGACATCGACTTTTTTGGCAAAGGTATCGAGGTCGAAAAGTTCCAGACTCAGATCGATTCGTTTTCGAAGCGAAGCGAAGATATCCGCGATAGGCCCACCCTTTTCCGATCGAGACGTCAATGCGGTAAGCTTGACGTTCGGGTGGTGAAGAAGGATTTTGATGGCCTCTTCAGCGGTATAGCTAGTAGCGCCGATGATGCCCACGTTGATCATAATAAATACCCCATAAAATAACCGGCCCGATGCAGACAGCAGCGGGCCGGCACGATAATATTCAGTTTAACGAAAAATCGGCTCTTGGCTTAACGCTTTGAGAACTGGAAACTGCGTCTGGCGCCGCGTTTACCGTATTTCTTTCGTTCTTTCATTCGCGGATCACGTGTTAGGAAGCTGCCGTCGCGAAGAGGCTCATAAGCGGCGGAATCAAATTTCCTCAAAGCTCTTGCCAGACCCAGAACAACCGCGCCTGCCTGTCCGGTGAAACCGCCGCCTTCGACTTCGGCGAAGATATCGACTTTGCCTTCGTTTTTCGTAGCAGCCAGGACAGCCTGAATGGCGGATCGATCGCGATCCTGATGGAAGAAATCGTTGAGTGGACGATTGTTGATCTTGATGTCACCGGTACCGGCTTTAACTCGGACGCGTGCGATGGAAGATTTGCGTCGTCCAGTGCCCCAATAAAAACCATGGACGGGACCGGCGGGTTTTACCGGCGTTTCACCGACTTGTACCGTATTCTCACCTGTTAATTCCGTATTCATAACACCTCTATTTGCATAAAAACATATTTCAAACTTCAAATCGGTCACTTGGCAATTTTCTGCATCGCTTTGGCTAAGCCCTTGCTCAGATCAAGAGGGGTTGGAGCCTGAGCCTGATGCGGATGGTCGGTTCCACGATAAATCTTCAGCTTGCTGAGCATGTTTCGTGCAAGTTTATTTTTCGGCAGCATTCGGCGAACGGCGATTTCCAGAAGTCGATCCGGATGCTTGGCGAAGAGTTCCTCCCAGCTGACATACTTGTGTCCACCGGGATAATAGGTATAGTAATCGTAAGATTCCTGTTGAAGCTTTTTGCCCGTTATTTTCATCTTTTCGACATTCGTGACGACGACAAAGTCGCCTGTGTCTACATGAGCGGTGTATTTCGCAGTGTGTTTGCCCATGAGGATCACGGCCAGATCTGACGCAAGCCGGCCCAGGACCAATCCAGTGGCGTCTACTATAAACCATTTCTGGTCCACCTTGCCCTTGTTGGCCAAAGTCGTCCTGTCGATTAACGTTGTTACCATCTTTTTCTTTCCAATAATGAACTACAATTTACCACAAGACCTTGAACTACCAAATTTTTCGTAAACAGGTATAATAATATTCTTCCAGACATCTTTCAAGTCCGGAAATAGATTTTTTTTAGGAAACCTTGCGAAAATTTTACCGCCCGGTTTTTAAATCATAACAGTTTATTATAGACCGAACGTCGCTTTCGAGCCAATAAAAACAAATATTTCGTATCAGGCAGCGTCCGCGGACGCATAAGGTTGTCTTGGTATGACAGTAAAGGCCGTTCGAGTCGGGCACGCCAGCAGGCAGGCGCC
>CAYMXC010000144.1:0-7220 GCA_964394135.1 uncultured Phycisphaerae bacterium | reverse complement strand
TGGTCGAAACTGGTGCGCAATTCGGATTAACAATGAATTAAAGGCCATGGTTCAATCGAAAGGAGCCGAGTTGGAGAAATAGCCATGAAACGGATTTACTTAGACAATGCCGCCACCAGTTTTCCCAAGCCGCCCAGTGTCCAGCAAGCCTTGATCGATTATGCCACGAGGGTCGGCGCTTCCGCCGGCCGAGGCGCTTATGCCGAGGCGAAGGAATCAGGAAGGATCATTCTGGAATGCCGCAAGCGGATCGCCCGGCTGATCCACGCACCAAATCCCAATCATATTATCATGACGCTGAATTGTTCGGACGGATTGAACCTGGCGATTCATGGGTTGCTCAAGAGCGGCGATCACGTCATCACTACATGGATGGATCACAATTCGATACTTCGGCCGCTGAACGAATTGAAAAATCAAATCGGCCTGGCGGTGGATTTCGTTCCTACAGCTGAGGATGGAATTGTCGATCCGGACGATATCCGCAAGGCGATCAAGCCAAACACCCGACTTATTGCCATTCTTCATGGAAGCAACGTTACAGGTACGGTTGAACCAATCAGCGAGGTATCAAAGATTGCCCGCGAACGCAATATCTTATTTCTGCTTGACGCAGCACAGACTGTCGGTCATTTGCCGATCGATGTACAGAAGGACGATATCGATTTTTTGGCTGCCCCAGGCCACAAGGGTACGCTCGGCCCGCTGGGGACCGGATTTTTCTATCTTCGACCTGGATTGGAGAAGATTTTGAGCTCGATTCGGCAAGGTGGAACGGGCACTAGAAGCGAAGAAGCCGTTCAGCCGGAAATACTGCCGGATAAATACGAAACTGGTTCGCACAACGCGATTGGAATTGCCGGCTTAAGCGCAGGGCTAGAATATATCCTGAATCGCAGCGTAGACGAAATTCGGGCACACGACCGCAGTTTGTGCAGCCGTTTTATGGCAGGATTGGATGAAATCGATGGGTTGAAGTGGTTCGGCCCGCGTGACGTCGAACGCCGTGTCGGAGTTTTTTCTGTGCGCATGGAGGGCTACACACCAGGCGAACTGTCCGCGGCACTGGAATCGAAATTCAATGTTCTGACTCGCAGCGGATTGCACTGCGCACCACTGGCTCACAAGACAATCGGAACGCTGGAAACAGGCGGAACCACTCGTTTCAGTTTCGGACCGTTTGTGACACAGGAAGATATCGACTATACGATTCATGCGTTAAAAAGTATTGCATGTAAGCATCGGAGAAAAGTCGCTATCCGAGTACCAGGATCGAATTAAACTTTTCAACCTGTTTCACAGGATCGTCGGCTGACAGGACCGCACCACAGACAGCGATTCGTCGAACCCCAAGGTCCATAAGTTTCGGCAGATTTTCGATCGTAATACCGCCGATAGCGACTTCGGGGATGCCCGCATCGTGAAGCAGTTTCACAGATTGGGCGATATATTCCAATCCGGCAACAGGTTCATGGGGCTTGGTTGCAGTTTGAAAAGCCGGACCCACGGCAATGTAAGTCGGCTGAATATCGATCGCAGCTTGCAGCTGGGTCGGGTTATGCGTGCTGACGCCAATAATTCGATCGGAGCCGAGGATTTGACGCACGACGGGAACAGGCAGGGCGTCCTGGCCGACATGTACACCATGAGCCCCGATCGCCAAAGCGATATCCGGCCGATCATTGACGATGAAGATTTTTCCCATCGCGCTGCAGATTTCTGACAGTTTCTCCGCCAGAGGAAATATTTCCCGATCCGGTAATTTTTTTTCTCGCAGCTGAAGACAGTCCACACCCGCTTCGAGAAGCTGCTTCGACCGATCGACTATTTCATCCGGCGGGCAGAAATCGGAACCGATCAGCAGATATAGCCGAACCTCGGCAAATCGGGCACGTGGGTCAGCAGACAATAGTTCCTTTTCGAATTGATAAACTTCGAACCGCATTCGCCCGGCTAGTTGATTGACCGAAGGATCGACAGCGGCGGAATATTCCTCGATAACGCGTAAAGACTCCTGCAGCCTTTTGATCCCTGCGACGGTAATTTCGCGGGCATCGGTCTTACTGGCATTGGACGGACTGGTGAAATCCTTTCCCACATCGCTACTTGCCGCCCGTGCAGCTAGTAATTTTTCATTGTCCAGACAATGCACGATCTGACGCAATTGATGCCGCCACCGTTTGGCCAGCCATGAGCCGTGGCGATCCTCCCGCACAAATCGCAGGTATTCTTCGATGACCCGAAGCCCTTCGCGGGCACGGTTCAGATTGGCATCCAGAATTCGATAAATCGCATCATCCATTTTTACATTATCCGACCTCAAAAGATCAAAATATTAAATAGTATTATACGAGATTGGGTCATCCATCATAAATTGAAATCTTCCCCGCTTTGGCGTTGAAAGTCGATCCTTAAGCATTTATGATCGTGAAATATGTGGACCGTTATCAACCGAACGAAAAAAGCCCGGCCCGGATTGGCTGTCGTTGCGTTAGGCCTGATTCTCCTGGCCAGTCTGCTCTTTGCCTATTGGGTGGAGAGAACCAAAATTCGTTTCATCGAATTGAAACTGGACGCGATGTTTAATCTTTCCACCAACGCCGGCAGGATTTCCCTTAAAATTCCTTCCGCCTGGCAACGTGTAGAGACTTATTCCGTTCCAGATTCGTCGGCAGCGACTTGGGTTATTCCAGCCGATTCCCAAAATCGCCAGGCCGCGGGGTTGTTCAGTCTCGATTTGATGCCAAGCCAAATATTGCCGGCAATGCAGGTCATTAAATTTTCGCAACGAAACTCATGGATGGGCTCGGCCGATTTTTCTTCCCTTCAAATGAATATGAACCCTGATTCGACACTTTCCTTTCCACATTTCGATATCCAGGTCTTCACGGATGGCGGCGGCAAGATTCTGACCTTTCGCACGATTTACCTTCCCGATGGAATGTCGCTTATGATATGCTTCCTCACTCCGGCACGGGGAACGACCGATCCGCAGGCCTGGCTTACGCCGATAGCCAATACTCTGACATTCAAACCGACCGCAGGACTGCAACAAATGCCCGCCGGCGGAACATTGGATATCAAATCACTTACATTCCGGCTGCCTTCCGAAATGTGGGTGAAAACAGAAACGAAAATTAATGCCTTGAGTATTCAACCAGTGACGACCGACGTCGATGAACTCTGGCGGGGTCAAATACGTTTCCTGCATCTGCCCCCCTACCGTAATCCAACCGAACTTCTGGAAGACCATTTCACCGATCCGTTCGGCCCACCGAATCCGATCGACATGACGCCGCCGGTCAAGATCGGCACCATGACCCTATACCAGGCCACGCAAAAAGAAGTTTCGAAACGCAAAGATGCACGTCTTCAGTTGGTACAAACTGCGTTTCTGCTTCACTCGCCGGACGGCAGAGCTATTTTTGCCACAGCCCAATCGTCCGAAGAAACCCAAAAACATGTAGCGAATTTCCTGAACGATTTATTGACCGGCGCAAAACAAAAATCTCCGACCGACCGCAAACCCGAACCGACTGATCTGAGAAAAATAATCTCCGTCGATACCCTGATTCAACAGAGCGAAAAAGTTATCGGCTGGTTTACGATCAAAAACGAAACATCAACCATCGGATTTCCGGCGTTCGCAGTAGTCCCGCGTTCCGATCACAAAACCTCACCAATGGAAACAATTAGCCTGACCTATCTCAATACCGACTATTTGAACTATCACGAAAACGAAAAATCCAGAATCGTCGGTAATCTGGATGAAGGCGGCTACCAATCGCTTGTCACCGCCCGTATCCATATCGGCGACGACATAGTGAATAGGTCGCTGATTCGACAAAACAGATTTACTTCCGATTACATTCGCCTTACTGTGCAGATCAACAACGATTCACAATCCATGCAGGTGAAACGGCCTGTCGAATTTTTACCCAACGGAGCCAGTGCTTTTTTCCTTGCCCTTCTAGCCGGACAAGACTGGAAAGGTCCGGCACAAATACAGATTGCTCAATCTGCCGATTACCGGCCGCATCTCCAAGCTTCCGAGGTGCAGCGGTTAATCGGTCCCGACAAAATTCCGCAAATTCTAATCATCAATGATTTCAGTAATGAATACAGTACTCATATATTCGATTCCAGAGGCCAATGGTTGGGGTTCACCTCCACCAGCGGCGTTTCGATGCGGCGGACAGATGCCGCTCAGATACAACGTTTATTTCCCCAGCCGTTCAATCGGACCTTGCAGACTCTGCGAGAGCTGGCGGAAGAAAGTCAAAGAAAATAGCGCCGGGCTTGACCGGTCGTATGTATTGCATTAAGGAGTTGGCGTAATGTCTCAAGTGTACGATGTGGTTATAGTGGGTGCCGGTCCCGCAGGGCTGGCTGCGGCTATTTACACTGCACGAAATCGTCTAAAAACCATTATTTTAGATAAGATGGTTCCCGGCGGTCAGATAAATAACACCGACCGGATCGAAAATTATCCCGGATTCCTACGCATCAGCGGCATGGAACTGGTATCCAAAATGGAAGAACAGTGCCGCACCTTCGGGGCGGAAATCCGTCAGCTCGCTCAGGTTACTGCTCTGAAACGCATGGACGACGGCATGATCGATATTGAAGTCAATCACACGGAGCATTACCTGTCCCGCATCGTCATTCTAACCCCCGGCAGCGATTATCGAAAACTCGGCGTACCGGGCGAAGACAGGTTCCGTCAGGCCGGCGCCGGCGTCAGTTATTGCGGAACCTGCGACGCCCCCTTTTTCAAAGACAAAATTGTAGTAGCACTGGGCGGCGGAAATACCGCGATCCAGGAATCGCTGCATCTGGCAAAATACGTTCGAAAACTTTATCTGGTTCATCGACGGGCGGAATTCCGGGCCGAGCAAATCCTTGTTGAGGAACTTCACCGCGTCGCCCAGTCAGGAAAAATCGAACTGGTTCTTGATTCGATCGTCACGAGTATCGAAGGCAAAGACCACGTGGAATTCGTGGAAAAGCAAGATGTCAAAACGCAGGAAACCGGCAGAATCGAGTGCAACGGCGTCTTCATCTTTATCGGCATGGTTCCCAATACGAAATTCCTGAAGGGGTTTGTTGATCTCGACGAACGCGGTTTTGTCAAATGTGATCCATGGTATCTGCGGACCAATGTTCCTGGCGTATTCGCTGCGGGCGATTGCCGGATCGGCGCCGCCATGCAGCTGGCCACTGCAACGGCCGATGGAGTAAATGTCGCCATGGTCGTCGATAGATATTTGAAAGACCCCAAATGGTGGTCCAAGCCCGGCCCGTAAATCTGAAAAAAGCACAACCCGGTTCGCTGAAAATTTTTAAGCGAAAAACTACTTGTTATTTTCCGCCCGAAACCGAACCGATCAGCTTGACCAGCGGCATGAACAAGGCAACAACGATTGAACCGACGATCAAACCGAGGAAAATAACCAGTACAGGTTCGAGAAGGCTGACAAGCGAAGCGACAAGCGTTTCAACTTCTTCGTCGTAGTTGTCTGCCACTTTGAGAAGCATCTTGTCCAATTCGCCGGTTTCCTCGCCAACGTCAACCATGTTGACAACCAGAGCATCGACCACGCGAGCCGACCGCAAAGGCTCGGCAAAACTGTCGCCCTCACGGATCGAATCGTGAACGCCCGTCAACGCCTTGGAGAACACTTCATTGCCCGTCGTATCCTTCGTAATATTGATCGCTTCGAGAATAGGTACACCGGCGTTAATGAGCACGCCAAGCGTACGGGTAAAACGCGCAACGGCGGTTTTCTTAATGATCTGGCCGAAGATCGGAATCTTCAGTTTCAGCGTATCCAAGACATACCGCCCGACCTCAGACTGTTTGATCAGCTTCAGAATCGCCCAAATCAGCACAGGCGTGCACAGGACGATTGCCCAGCCGGGAGGCATGCCATTGGCAAACCAGGCGCTGGTATTGATAAGTATCTGAGTCGGCGCCGGCAGAGTGGTACCGAAATCTCTAAAAATCTGCTCGAATTTCGGAACAACGACAACCATGATGAACAATACAATGCCGCCGGAAAATGCAATAACCGCTACAGGGTATATCATCGCACCAATGACTTTCCGACGCAGTTTCTGAGACTTTTCCATAAACTCGGCCAGACGTTCCAGAATGGCTTCCAAAACACCGCCCGCTTCGCCTGCCGCCACCATCTTCACATATAATCGATCGAATGCCTTGGGGTGTTTGCCCATGGCTTCGGAAAGTGTCGATCCACCTTCTACATCTTCGGCGACCTCGTGAATGACCTGGCGAAGCAAACCGGGCTTCTGCTGCTGTTCGAGAATCTTCAGCGACCGCAAAATCGGAAGACCGGCGTCCTGAAGCGTAGCCAATTGACGGGTAAACTGGGTAAGCTTCTTTGATGAAACCTTGTTGAACAATCCGCCGGATCCGGCTGGACGTTTTCCCCTTTTGACCGTTTCCACACCGGCCTTTTTCTTACTGGCCTTTTCCTTCACCTTCGTGGGAAACAAACCCTGTTCACGTATTTTCGAAATTGCTTCTTCGGTATTGCTGGCTTCCAGTTCGCCCTTTTGTTCCTGGCCGGCCGCGTTCATCGCTTCATACTGATATGTCGCCATAGTATATTCCTTTTTGCACTAAGCCTTTATCATTATAGTGAAACCGTCAAGATGTGCAAGAAAACCTCGTCGAACTCTTCATATTTGACGAAACCTTTTCGACCCTGATATCGCTCATACATCTCCTTGTATGGCAAATATTTATAATATTATGATTTTGTTTTGCCGAAACGTCCGGATGGTTGGAACTCATACCTCGACACGATCGCTTCGGCTAGATCAGGCCGAAGGTGTTCTTGTTTAATCAAATGAAGAAGCAATTCATCCTTGCGAACATAGATGATATTACCAGCCTGATCGACTTCAGCAAAATTCCGGAGAAAGTCAGGATCGATTTGATAGTGTTCAACAAAGACCCGATCACGGATTTTCAAAATATAAAGAACAAAGAAGAAAATAACAACGATAAACCATGTCAGCAGACCGACTTGCCGACCGGTAATCTGTCCCCAGATTCCAACCGACTATGTCTGAAAAGCAAAAACTGTCATGGCCAATAGAAGCCCAAGGCCGAAGGACGCAAACAGGTCGTTTCGCCACCAGGCGCGAAGACAAACCCAGGTCCAGAAAAGAAAATATATAATCCAGCAAAA